>USJH01000011.1 GCA_900554955.1 uncultured Clostridia bacterium
CAAGCGACCTTAACTCCTCATGGAGATTTTATGTCCAATTTCTGACAAACGAAAAAAAACCAGAAGCCGACACAATGCTTCTTCCGGTTTTAAAATTTCCAAACAGAGAAGTTCTCATTTCTAAACTTGACGAATATCTTCCACTTGCCGAACATTTCTATCGTCATGAAAAAGATTATTGGTGCCTTGACGACACAAATTTTAGAAAAAAATTGATTTTTGATATTTTCGTTAACTCAACTCCAAGCGATTTTGAAAATATTTATAGTTATATTGACCATCGCAAACAAATGATTCAAAACAAATGCTCAAAAAAACTTCGCTATCTTGGATCATATCTTGGTTATGATGTTTATGGTGAAATTTCAAAATGCGGTTCTAACCTTGAAGCACCATATAAAATGAAAATCTTTCTTTCAGACGAGAAAGAATCTTTCACTCTTCCAAAAATTACTTTTGGTTTTGATAACAATAAAAACGTCCATGTCTATTCAATTCAAAATAAAAAGAATCTTGAGAAAACTCCAATTTTCAAAAAACTAGACCGACATTTTCGTGCGGTTAACAAAAACATTGATCCTGAAGATGACATTGCCAAAGTTTCACCTTCTGCACTTGTTGCCTTCACCATTTTTGCAACGTATATGGAAGACAATGGCATTAAAAATTTCAAATTCCACTCATATATGCCCCTTCGCTATCAAGCGCACTACAATCAAACATTTTATCAAACTTTTGATGAAGAAGAAGCAATCAAAGCCGCCGATAAAATTGAATTTAATGCTGTTAACAAATTTATCAATTGTGCTCAAAGATTTTGCCACCATTTTCCAAACAGCACACTTGACTATGAAGATTATAGCAACACACTTTCTCTTGTGGACACACATCTTGAAGAGCATGACAAACAAAACCCAGAGCTTGCCGGGAACATTATATATGACATTGCAAAAATTGTTGAAAATTGTGAAGAAGAACTTTCTTCTCCTGACAGATTTTAAAAATAAACATATCTAAAATATTAAAACAATAATAATATTTCTCACAAAAAAGCCACCAAACACTTGGTGGCTTTTGTTTATCAATTTTCTTTTTCTCTTGTTTCGTGATATATGACTTCTTTTCCCTTTTCAATTGCATAGCGAATTTCACTGTTTGTTGAACTTCCGATATATCCATTAATATTCACGACATAAATTGCATCGCTAATGTCAATTTTTTGTCGGTGTGCATTGATAATGTTTTCCATTTCTTCATTTGTCATAGACTCAATGTCAACACAATATACACACTGAATAACACACCAGCCATATTTTCTTTCAAGCCCTGCCGCAATCTCAATCATTTGTTTTGCAAAACGCATGCTTCCACAAATTGTTACAACTTTATTTCTCATTTCTTCTTTCCGCCCTTTTCATTTTTAAGCTCTTCAACAGTTGTCAAAACCAAATCTGTTAAAAACTCAACATTATCTAAATCATAAATCACAAGCATTGGCTTTGCCCCATCATATGGAAGTTCTTTTTCAAGATTGAATTTTTCATTTGTTTTGGTCATTTTAACCATAAATCTATCATCATAAATTCCGCCAAAATAAATTCCCTCATAATAAAGCAAAAACTCACCCATCATTGGTTTATAGGAAATGTCGCCAAGATTTCTAAGTTCTTCTAAAACAAAATCTCTGAACTCTTTTGAACTTAACATTTAACCCTTCCTAAAAAAATTTATCTATTCCCCGAAACCGATTATAACATAAACAAAACGTCTTTGTCTAAAATATAAAGCTTAAATCTTAATCATTTTTTATGAATTTGTCGATTTCATGTTTCTTTGGCAAAATATTAAATTTTGATTTACTTAAAAAATATTCTATGATACACTTACTCAAAAAAAGGAGAACCCCATGAAAAAAATTAAAACAATCTTAACAATGTTTGTTTGTGTGCTTTGTTCTTTCATTTTTGCAGCTTGCGGAGATGATCCGGGCTTAAAACCAAAACAATATAATATCACTCTTGAAACAAGCACTGAATATGAACTTTCTTCAAATAGAACAAAAGCAGAAGCTTTTGATCAAATCACAATTACAGTAACTTTAAAAACAGCAGACAAAAAGCTTGTAGGCATTAAATATGGAAACGAAACAGTATCTCAAAATCGTAATGGAACCTTCACATTCTTTATGCCAACTTCAGACGTTACAGTTTCTGCAATTCTTGAAGACTATGAAGAAGTTCTTGCAAGCGACAGTTCTTCTCGCCCATTTGTGTCTTTCAATAAATCTAACACAAAAACCATTGTTCCAAACACTGGAATAGTAACACTTAAAACCACAATAAATGGCTCATATATGACAATTTTGAGAAAAAACATATCATCTTCAAACACAACTTCAATCCCTGAAAATGCAATTGAAATTAAAAAAGAAACCGAATCTTCAGGCAATCTGATTATTGGTGCATACATCAACATTGACACATCAAAAATTTCACTTGGTTATAGTTGGATTGAAATTAACTTTGCAAACGGAAATGTTTCATCTCAAACAGGAAAACTTGTTTTCAAACTTACAGTTGCAAATGAAATTTCTGTTGAAACTTGGAAAGAAAATTTAGTGTTTGACATTTCATCTCTCAGCAATGTATATAAAAATGAAGTGTTCACTGTTTGGCTTACAGACGTTAACCATGTTAATGGAATGACAAGCGAAAGCCATCACGTATTTGAAAACCTTTCAGCAGAAAACAACAAAATCAAAATCACATTCGATTATACTCTTAACCACAATTATTATGTTGACCTTTATATTAAAGACAAAGAAGACCCTGATTTAATAACTTGGTTTAAATTTGATGAAACTATAAGCGGAGGAAATTCTGTGACTGGATTTAATCAATATAAAAACAACCTTCTTTCATTCGTTACCGAAAACTTTACTCTTACAATAAGAGTAAACGGAGTTTTACGATAGTTTTCCTAAACAAAAGCAAAATAAAAAACCAGTCGATTGATTGGTTTTTTTATTTGTAAATTTTATGCACTTTCATAGATTAAACAAAAATTCAAAAATAAACATGTTTATATTGTTTTATCCATTATCTTTTGTCGAAAACACGCGAAAAATGTTGGCAAACTGGAAATTATCATGATATCATAACAATATGGAAAAAGAAATTCAAGAACAAACAAATCAGAACCAACAAAAAATTAAAAGAGTAAAAAAGCCCAAAAAGTTTAAACAAGACAGAAAAACATGGTTTAGATTTATGAAAAAGCTTATGGTGTGCAGATATAAACGCCCACGTTTTGTCTTTCTTGGTGAAAAACCAACAAACGGAGCAATCATAATCAGCAACCACGAAGGAACCGATGCCCCACTTTCTCTTGAAATGTATTGCGACTTTCCAATTCGGTTTTGGGGAACTGGCGAAATGAACTCAGGGCTCAGAAAACTTTATAAATATCAAACCGAAGTTTATTATCACGAAAAAAAACATTGGAATCTTGGACTTGCAAGAATGTTTTGCCTTGTTGCAAGCCCGCTCACCAACCTTTATTATAAGGGGCTAAACCTTATTTCAACCTATCATGACAGTCGCTTTCGCCCAACCCTTAAAGACAGTCTTAAAGCAATTCAAGATGGCGACAATATTGTGATCTTTCCCGAGAAATCTGACAAAGGATATTTGCCCGAACTTGAAGGGTTTTATAAAGGTTTTCTTTCTTTTGCAGATGTTTGCAAAGCAAAAGGAATTGATGTTCCAATCTATGTTTCATATTTCAAAATAAAAGAGAAAATTTATGTTTTCGATGCACCAGTAAAATATAGCGAGCTTTTGAGCGATGGGTCAACACGAGATGAAATTGCAAAAAAGCTTCTTGCTCGTTGCAACGAACTTGGCAAAATGCAATTTGAAACCACAGAAACAAACGATAAGAAGAAAAACAAAAAAAATAAAAAATCATAATATAAAAACAAGTTAAATCAACTCAATCATAAAATATAACATGATAAAACTAAAAAAAATCACTTGCTAGAAGCACTATTTCCTGTTTTTATCTTTCCTTTTCTTTTTGCATCAATGAATAAACTTTTTAAATATTTGTCAGAATTAATAGCAAATTTATCCCATTTAAATTGTGTTTCAACCATGTTAAATAACATATAAACAATTTTCTAAGTGTTTATATGTTTCACTTGTCTCAAATACGTTTTGCCTAGACTCAAATTTCCCGCCCGGGCAAATAGCATTTCATTCTCTATTACACTATATATTGTAAAACAAAAACCCGAATCATTTAATAAATAATAAAAAAAGCTTTATAAATTTTAACTTTTTCAGCTAAAATTATCATTTCATTTGCAAATAAACGGAGAATATATGTCTATTAAATATTTGTTCATGCGTTGATTTATAATCATTAACATATTTATTGTAAAATAACAAAAATTTTTTCACTTTTTTCATTAAGTTCTTGATTTTTAGCCAAAAATATAATATACTAGGCAGGTCAGCAAGAAAATCTGACATCAAATTTAATATGGAGAGTTGGCTGAGCGGTCGAAAGCGGCGGTCTTGAAAACCGTTGATGTGAAAGCATCCTGGGGTTCGAATCCCTAACTCTCCGCCAATCCATTTCAAATATGAACTCATACAAATTTTTAGTATTTGTAAAGAATATGTTTGGACTAATAATCAAAAAATAGCAAGAATAAAATCTTGCTATTTTTTATTTACAAGGCAAAATTGCCACCTACAAGGCAAAATTTCGGTATTGTCCTAGGCGGACAACCTTGCGGGGGCTAAAATTTGAAACTAGTTCAAATTTTTGTTTGCGTCTTTATTGTGTTAGCGTAAGTAAAAAAATATTTCAAAGCATTATGTAAAAATTTATATTTGTAAAAAACAAAAATTAAAATTAAAGTTCACTCGCAAACATGAAGTTTGCAAGCAAGCATCTTTCGATGTGAAATTATAATTTTAATTTTTTGTTTATTTTTTTTCAAATTATAAATTTAAAAACATAATATATTGCTTTGAAATATTTTAAATTTACCTGGTTAAACACGCACAAATTTACTTGTGCAAACCAACAAACAGCCCGTGTAAAGCGGTAGTTGGTTGTTTAATAAATTATTATTGCCCCGCAAATAATGCATTATTTGCTTGTATTGGCTGACTTCGTTTGACCGCCAATATGTTGACTAAACCTTGGAACGCAGTGGTCTTGTAATACTACTGACCACTGCGTTCCAAATTATAATGTGTTTTATACTTGACTATAAAACACACTCAACGGAATTTTAATAAATTATTCAGTTATGTTTTGAAAATTTTTTAACAAATCAAAAAAGATATTTTCAAACCATACAACCAAATCTTCATTGTCAACATAATTTACTAAACCGCATTCAAACAAATATGCGTGCAATAACTCATGAACTATTGTTTTATTAAGTTCATTTTCGTTATCATGAAAATATATTTCAATATGTTTTTCATTGGTGTCTGTTTGCCCCAAAATTGGTGCTGACACATTCAAGAATTTAAAATCATATTTTGTGCCTTTAATCGTGAT
The DNA here is from genome assembly GCA_900554955.1 of uncultured Clostridia bacterium. Classification (GTDB taxonomy): domain Bacteria; phylum Bacillota; class Clostridia; order Christensenellales; family UBA1242; genus UMGS2069. The sequence continues at coordinate 5,584 of USJH01000011.1, forward strand.
TTTCTTTTTCATTGTTTCTTATCTCCTTTAATAAACAAAGTTTAAACTCTTTCTTATGTTGCATATATTGAACATAGAAATGAACATACAGTTTAAAAGAATTATAAAAAATTTCGTCTTTATCTGGAAAATCATTTTTAATAGTTTCAATAAATTGATTTTCTATTTCAGATAAAGTAAAACTCTTGTTTACAAAAGGTTTAATTTTGTTTTCATAATCTTCAATGGTTTTATTTGCAATATTTAGCGTTCTTATATTAAACCTTCTTTTTGCTTTGATTTCTGGAAGGGCTTCTCGCTTTTTGTTTCTTTCTCTTTTTTTTGCTTTGATTTCTGGATTTTGGTAGTATCGCTGTTGCCATTCTCTAATTGTCTTTCTGCCTTTTTCACTATTTCTATATTTAAGCCAATACTCACGCATTTTGTCTTTGTGGGCTTGACGCCATCTTTTTTGGCACACTTTGTTATTGTCCGCAACCTTTTTAAATGCTGGGTCAATATCTTTTAGATTTTCGACATTAAGTCCAATCTCTCCAAGAACTCCCAACAACTCGTCCTTATTATTTAATATTTTTGTTTGCGCATTGCTTGTAATACTCATATTCGTCTCCTTTGATTTCGCTTGCTGGCAAATCTGTAAATAGTTTGCAAAACATAGCATTTAAATCTCTTTTGTTTTTAATTGTCTTTTCAAGATATTGACAAATCATTTCGTCCTTTTTTTCTCTATCGTCTTCGTCTAAAAGTTGCTCAACAAAGTCATCAGAACTGGACAAGTAGTCAAGTCTTTCAGTTGTTGATATATCTGAATTTTCTCCAACTATTTCAGCGTCATATGAAAAAATAGATTTTTCAATTTCAATGTTTTTCTCTGACGCTGTATAACCGCCAAAAGGCAATAGTTTGAAACTTTTTCTTATACAAAAATAAAAATGCGTTCTTGTATCATACTGATAAAATGGCAAGTCTACATAAATTTGTTGAACCAAATCGTCAACATCATAGATAAATGCTTTATTTACTATTTTTTGTTGATAAACATATTTGCTCGCCATTGCTTTAATGATTTTAAAATTATCATTGAAAAACTTGTTTATTGCGTCAATATCTTTATTTAAAATTTGTTTTATTTCGTCTGCATCAAATATCCAATTTCCGCAATCTTTCATAATTTCACGGTCAACCTTTTTTAAACTCATTTTCATCTCCCCCTAAATCAATTTCGTCTAAGTTGTCAAAAAGTGCGTCAAGTTCTTCTTTGGTATGTTGCCGTTGTTCGAACCCTAGTTTTGATTTAATTGTGAAACTGTCATACGCCCCGGAAATAACTTTTGCATAGTTTTGTAGAACAAAATCGATACTTGCATTTTGAAGCCATTCGCTTTTCTCTATGGCTTTATTTATTTTTTCAAGGTCATAGTCATAGTTTAAAAGGTTTTGTTGATTAACATCAGTGTTTAAATTTGGATATTTATTTTTGAGAGAGAGAAGAAAATTTGAAACAACAGTTGTTTTTTCTTTTTCTATTCTCTCTTTTTCTTTATTATAATTTAAATTATAATTATAATTAAGGTTGTTTTCGGTTGTTTTTAGGTTGTTTGTCTGGTTGTTTCTTTGGTTGATTGTTTGGTTGTTTTCGGTTGTTTTGTCTCTTTTCGCATTTTGATTGCCCTTAGGTGCTCCACCTTTCTTGCCATTCATAACACAGGCACGATACCTATTCATAGATTTATCAAGTATTGGTTTTGCCTGTTTAAAAATAATTTGGACAAATGGCGGGACATCTTCGGGTGGTTCGACACCAAATAAACCATATACAGCAAGTGTTCTATATGCCTGTGCTTGCGTTGATGTATCTGGAATTTGTTCAATGGCTTCAAACATGCTTTTATAAAACACAAAACTTTCATTTTCGGTCATTGCTGTTTTCTCCTTTTGATTTTTGTTTTACAGCCATATCTAATAATGCTTGAACAATAAAATCTTCAATTTTTAATATCGAAATATCTGCATGTAAAGGTTTTGAATTTGAAAATTTTTCTTCAACATTTTTGCGATATGATATAGAGCCAATTTGCATAATAAATTATCCTTTTTCGCATAAAAATTCCAATGTAACGTTTTGGAAGTATTTTGCTCTAATAACAATAATTTCATTTAGAGTAAATGGCGACTGTCCCTTTATTTTTCTTGTCAAAGTATTTCTAGTTAAGCCTAAATATTGGGACATCTCTTTTATAGATATCTTGTTTTTAAACATTAACATTCGCAGATTTATATACATAAAAATTTCCCCTTGTTTGATATTTACGCATTTGCGTATATTGACAATATATACGCATTTGCGTATTATGTCAATCAAAATTGCGTAAATTTTTTAATTTTGCGTAATTTTTATTGCTTTAATAACTTTTTTATAATATAATTGCGTATAGGGGAGAAGAAAAAATGGAAATGGATATGTATGATAGACTAGAAAGGTTATTGTCTGAAAAGAAAATCAGCAAAAGAAAATTAAGCATGGATTTAAACATACCTTATACAACCCTTGTGAGCATGTTTAAAAGAAGGTCAACAAGTGTTGATATAGAAACAATAAAAAAACTTGCAAAATACTTGCAAACAGATATTGATTTTTTAGTATCAGGAGATTATTATCCAACAGTTTTAAAAAATGGATCTAAAATAAAAAATTTAAGAATAAGGGAAAACCTTTCACAGGAAGAACTTGCAAAACGCTCTGGATACACAACAAAAGAAATCAGAGAAATTGAAGAAAATATAAGAGATATTACAACTAGTGAGTGTGTAGAACTTGCTGGATATATAACAGGTCATGGAAGTGATGTTTTGATTGATGATGACTTGCAAAATCTTTCCACACCAATTGATAAAAACTATGTAATCATTTATTCTAAATTAAGTTTTTCAAAATTTTACATGACAGACAAACAAATTGAAACAGTTTACAATATCGCCAAAGAATTTGGCGATTTCTACAATAAAGAAAACGGAATAGAGGGTATCTTTTAATGAACGCAGTAATTTACGCTCGTTTTTCTTCATACTCTCAAACGGAACAAAGCATTGAAGGTCAATTGCGTGTTTGTAGAGAATATGCAGGAAAAAACAAAATAAATATTATTGCAGAATATATAGACAGAGCAACAACCGGGACAAATGACAACCGCCCTGAATTTCAAAAAATGATTGCAGACGCAAGCAAGAAAGAATTTCAGCAAATTTTGGTATACAAGTTAGACCGTTTTGCAAGAAATAAATATGACAGTGTTGTTTATAAACACAAATTGGCACAATATGGTGTAAAAGTTATTTCTGCAACTGAAATGATAAGCGACACACCGGAAGGTGCACTTATGGAAGGTTTGCTGGAAATGTTTGCTGAAATGTATTCAAAAGATTTAAGCCAAAAAGTAAAGCGTGGCATTAAAGAAAGTGTTATAAAAGGAAATTTTATTGGCGGAACAACAACATACGGTTATAAAGTTGAAAACAAAAAACTAGTCATAGACGAAAAAACGGCACCTGCGATTCGCTATTTATTTGAAGAATATGCAAATGGAAAAAGCAAAAAACAAATTATGCAAGAATTAAATCAAATGGGCTACACAATAAATGGAAAACCATTTACATACAACTCTTTGCAGAATAATTTAAAAAATAAAAAATATATAGGTGTGTTTGAAAGCGAACAAATCACAAATGAAAACTATTGCCCACCTATCATAAGCCAAGACCTATTCAATAGAGTGCAAATTAAATTAAATGAACACAAACATGCACCGGCAACACAAAAGGCTAAAACGGAATATTTACTTACAGGCAAAGCATTTTGTGGACATTGTGGTTCGCCAATGGTTGGAACCGGTGGAACAAGCAAAACGGGCAAAACACACAATTATTATAACTGTTCAAAACAACATAAATTTCACACATGCAACAAACACAGCGAAAATAAAACCTATCTGGAAGATTATGTTGTTGAGCAAACAATTGAACACATTTTAAAACCTGAACAAATGGAAAAGATAGCCGACGGCATGTTGAAACTTTTCAATCACAGTTCTACGGCACAAAAAATCGCCGGTATCGAAAAAAGCATTTTAAAGATTGAAAAAGATATGGACAAATGCTTCAACTCTTTTATCAACGCACAAGAAGATTATTTGCAAAAAAGATTAAATGAACAAATAAAAAGCCTTGCCATTCAAAAACAAGACTTTGAAAATGAAATTAAAAAAATGAAACTTGCAGAACAAGTTGTGCATACCAAAGATGAAATAATTGAGATTACCAGCCAATACCTGGACTATGACAAAAACGATTTTGATTTTAAAAAGAAAATTATAAATACCTTTGTAAACTCTGTTTACATATTTGATGACAAAATTGCAATTTACTACAATTTGTTTGGTTCAGATAAGATAACATATGAAGAAGCAAAAGAAAATATAACACAAAATGAGAGTGTTCATATTTTAAATGGAACGCTCCGCCACAAGAGAACTGTACGCACGCCTCGTGAAAATGAGAAATGCGTGCAGTTTTTCTTTTTACATGAATGTTTTGGTGCAATTATTCCTTTTGAGAAACCAAAGATTAAAAGCCCATCTCACTCAAATTGGATAAATTTACAAGTGGACTTCAAAATTGAAATCTAGATTGAAATTGGTATCACTGCTAACAAGGTTTTATATGAAAATATAAATGCTTATGATTTGAAGATAACACTTTAAAATTAAGTAAAGTAAGTTTGTCAAATCAGCAACTTAAACGAATAAGTTTAATGTTTGCAACTGACTTAAAAAACTTTGCCGAAACAAATGGCAATTCTCAAAATCTAACCGCAAAAGAAGTTTATTCTCACTTGCAAAATAATCAATAAAACACTCACGATAAGAAGTTGAAAAATACTTCTTCTTATTTTCTTGAAATATATGCAAAATTTCTATTTTTATGCTATACTTAATACAAGGAGAAGAGTATATGGAAATTTGGACAGGAATTGTTATTCCTATTTTATCATCTATAATAGGTGGTTTATTAGGAGGGCTATTTACCTTTTTAGGAATAAAACTTACTCTAAATAATGAACAAAGATTAAAAAATGAAGAAAAAAGATTGAAGATAATTGATGAAAATTTACAAATTGTAAAAAATCGTCCCATTTTAGATTTGACAACACAAAAAACAAGTGTGGATATGAATTGTAATGTATTTTTAATACCTATTGAAAAATACAAACTTACAAGTCCATCAGAGATAGAATATGAGTTTATAACAGATTATAAAAATGATAATGTTTGGTGTGAATATTCAATATTTCTAAAAAATATTGGCAATAAAAAAATAACTAGAGCTTTTGTTACGACAGAAGTAAATGATATTCTGTTATATGGTGAATCTGATATATACAATTGGAATTTATTTAAACACTATTACAATCATATAGTTTTGTTTCAAGGTGATTTGAAAAAAAATTCTATATGTCAAATCAATGTTCATTATCCTAAAACAAACAGTCATTTAAAGGATATTTGTTTTAATATTTATTTTGAAGATGAAAATGGCAATTTTTGGAAACAGTATTTTATAGGAAATCAATATGTCGATACTACTTTGTATGCGGGAATATCATCTAGCGAATATTCTGCTTATTTAAGACAAGATATGTTTACTTTTTATGCTTATCAAAAAGCATTTTTTAATAAATGTGAACTAGACTTCAAACATAATATAAGTGAAATGTTAAAAATGCTAGATGATAACTTAAAAAAATGGAATAAAGAATATCAAAAATTTGAAAGTTTTAAATATGAATATGAAAACGGAATAATTGCCTTAAAAAAAGATTTTAGTCAATTTTAATTAAAACCTTAATCCACCTATCTCCAACATGGACCTTAAAGTTAGAATTGGATAACGTTGGCTCCACCAATCAATAGTCGTTTGAACTCATTTGAGTTTGAACGACTTTTTTCTTGCATTCATCAAATACTGAAAAATTAAAACCAAACTATTTAATATTTGTTTTGAAATATCTAATTATTTTGCTACAATATCATTAGGAGAAAAATATGGAAACATTCTATAAAGAAATCAGCAAACTTAAAGAGCTTGAGAGACGTGGTTGGAAAAGATGTAATGTAGAAGGACGAATTGAAAGCGATGCTGAGCATACCTTTTCAATGATAATGCTCGCCCTTGACATTATGAATCACAACAAAACAGATCTAGATGAATTAAAAGTTTTAAAATTGATTGCCTATCATGAATTATGCGAAATTGATGCTGGCGATGTTACACCATATGACAACATTCCACCCAAAGAAAAATATATAAAAGAATATGAATGCATAAAAAGACTCAGCAAAGAATATGACATGCCAGAAATTGAATCATATTGGCTTGAATACAAAGAGCTCAAAACACCAGAAGCAAAGTTCGTCAAGGCTCTAGATAAGCTTGACGCAATTAAGCAGGCAGAAATCTATTCTCTCGCACAAAACAGACCAGATATTTATCAAGAATTTTATTCTTCAAGCATAGCAACAATTGAGGGCCTAAAAGATTATAAATATTAATCAAATATCCAAAATTGCAACATATCAAATAAAAAATAGACATCAATTTAATCATAATTTACCGCTTAAAAAAGAAAATGACCCAGTTTATAAACATATATACAAATTGCACAAATTTCGTGCAACTTGCACATAATAAAGTTCGCAAAAAATTTTATCAGTATAATAGATCATGATATGTGCAAAATAACCAAAAATTCGAATGTGACAAAAAAAACTAAACTTTTTTTGTAAAAATACTTTAAAAAAAATAAATCATATGATATAATCAAACCACTTGATGTGAAGCATCAAGCCCCCAATTTTATGGAGAGATACTCAAGAGGCCAAAGAGGGCACCCTGCTAAGGTGTTAGTACGAGCAATCGTAGCGCGGGTTCAAATCCCGCTCTCTCCGCCAATCAATAGTCGTTTGAACTCATTTGAGTTTGGACGACTTTTTTCTTGCTTATTTTAAAGATTTAGTTCGGTTT
>USJH01000012.1 GCA_900554955.1 uncultured Clostridia bacterium
ATATTTATTATTGCAACAAATTTGCTGAAAAAATCGTGATAGCTTAATATTTATTCATCTTCACCTGGTTGTATGGTGTTAGGAAATGATGCTGCTTGTTTTGACGAGTGATTTGAAAGTTCGTTTAAAACTTTTTTTGCAAGTTCTTTTCTGAAATAATATTGATCTATCTTGTTGCTTGGAATAGATAGGTGTTCTCTTGAAATGATTTCTTGCATTTTTGTTTTTATTTCAAATTCACGTTCGGCAGGGTCAACTTTAATTCGTCCTAGGCGACATGTGTTTTTGTTGGTTTGATTTGGTGGTGTTAAATTGTGCATTTTAAACCACTCATAAACAGGAAGGTTGTTTTTTATTGCGCAGATATAAATTTTTCTGTAAAGTGTTGGATTGTCTGCAGAAAGATTTTTGATTTTTCCTTGGGCAAACTCTTGCTCATATTCACGAACAACTTGTGATTCTTTAACATTTTGATATATTTGTTTATCGCTGAAATGGTGGCTACTTTCATCACTAAGATAAACACCAAGAAGATATGACAAGTCTTCCATGCTTGCGGATTCACTGTGGGCTTGAAGCAATACGTTTCGAATTGAATTGTAAAGTTCTGGGTGGTTGTGACGAAAGTTTGTAATGTTTCCGTCAGGATATAATTTATAGATTCTTGAAATGAGCTCTTCGACATAGTTTGCTCGCTTGCTTGCGTTGTTTTTATATCTATAATCGGTCATTAAAAGAAGATAATCGCTTGGGGTGCAAGAAAGAGCTTTTGCAAATTCTTTAAGCGATGTGTCAACACCTTCGCCACGATGATTTTTCATTTCGTCAACATAGCCGTTTTCATCTGCATAACATTCAAGAGTTTCTATGAGCTTTTCATATTCATGATACTCTGGGTCATATTCGAAACCGAGAAAGTTTAAGGCTTCGCCAAATGATTTGAGCATGCCATTTGAGTGGCGACATAAATAATTTACTCCTTCATAAAAGGGGAGGTTCTTAACGTTAATGTCATAAAGTTCGCCACCTTCTGAAAGATAATCAATAATTTGATCTGTTAATTTATCTATATATTTTTGTTCCATGTCTATATTATAACACAGAATACTTTTGATTGCAATATCGAATTTTTTGTTTGTTTAAAGACGTTTTCGATGATGATATAAATAAATTCAAAATAATAAAAAACGCAAAATATGTAAAAAAAACGTGAAAAACAGTATCAAAACGTTGATTTGTGTGCTAAATATGTTGTTTTTGAATTTAATATATGTGTCTTATGTGCTTTCGCTATTTGGCGAATTATGTTTTAAATTTCAAGCATTTTGTGTTATTGTTGTTTCAAATTCATATTTATTTTTATTAAAAATTCGACATTGTAAAATTTTTCAAGTTTAACAATTTGTTTGATTAAAAGTTTTTGATGTGGTAATATTGTTTTGATAAAAAGGAGAAAACTATATGCTTGCTGTTATCAAAAGTTATGGACTGATGGGGCTTTCAGGTTTTAGAGTTGATGTTGAAGTTGACATAAATCAGGGGCTTCCAAAATATGACATTGTTGGGTTGCCTGACACTGCTGTTAAAGAGTCAAAGGAAAGAGTTCGCTCTGCAATTAAAAATTCAGAGTATAATTTTCCAGCACATCGAATTACAGTTAACTTGGCGCCAGCGAATAAGAAAAAAGAGGGACCATCTTTTGATCTTGCAATCGCAATTTCAATTTTGACTGCAACATCGCAAATTGAAAATCCAAAAGTTAAAGATTTTATTTTCATTGGTGAACTTGGGCTTGATGGTTCGCTTAAAGCTGTGAACGGTTTGCTTCCAATTTTGATTTCTGCAAGAGAACAAGGATACACATCTTTCATTGTTCCAGAAGAGAATATGAAAGAAGCAAGCTATATTGATAATATTAATGTATATTGTTTTTCAAAACTTGCAAACGTGATTGAGTTTTTGAAGGGTGAAAGGACAGTTTTTCCAATCGAAAAGAAAATTTGGAAAAGTGAAGGGCTTAAATCAAGTGAAGATTTTGCACGTGTTAAAGGACAGGCTGTTGCAAAACGTGCAATGGAAATTGCTGTTGCTGGAGGACATAATATATTGATGGTTGGCCCTCCTGGAAGTGGTAAAACGATGCTTGCGAGATGTGTTCCTTCAATTCTTCCAGATCTTACCTTTGAAGAAGCATTGGAAATTACTAAAATTCATAGTGTTGCAGGAGTTCTTGATCACACTAAAGGAATCATTACTTCAAGACCTTTCCGTTCTCCACATCACACGGCATCAACGGTTGCTTTGACCGGTGGTGGGAAAGATGCAAAACCTGGAGAGATAAGTTTGGCACACAATGGTGTTTTGTTTCTTGATGAAATGCCAGAATATAATCGTGACACACTTGAAACTTTGCGTCAACCACTTGAAGATGGTGTTATCACTGTTTCAAGAGCTGTTGGAACAATTGAATATCCGGCGAACTTTATTTTAGTTGCAAGCATGAACCCATGCCCATGCGGGAACTATGGGTCAAAGGATTTACAATGCAGTTGTTCGCCAAGTCAAATTTCAAAATATTTAAGAAAACTTTCTGGTCCGCTTCTTGATCGTATTGATTTGAAAATTGATGTTGATCGTGTTGCTTTTGTTGATCTTAAAAGTGACAAACTTGAAGAGTCAAGCGAAGAAGTAAAGAAACGTGTTGACAAAGCAAGAAAAATTCAACTTGAAAGATTTAAGGGTGAAAAAATATATTGCAATGCTAAAATGAATTCAAGACTCATTAAAAAGTATTGCACAATTGATGATGAATCCGAGAAGCTTATTGAAACGGCATTTGAAAAGTTTCATATGTCTGCACGTGGATATAATCGAATTTTGAAAGTTGCAAGAACAATTGCTGATCTTGCTGGAAGTGAGAATATTGAAATTTCACATGTCGCAGAGGCGATTGCTTATAGAACCATTGAAAAGGTGATGATTTAATGAATAAAACAATGCTTTTGAGTTTTCTTGATAAAATTGCTTTGCCATATAAGGCAAGGCGTTTTGTTTGTGAAAACTTCAATGCAGAAGATATTGTTTGTCGTCTTGAAGAAAATAAAGAAATGGTTATAAATAATCTTGGTGATGGCATATATTTAAAACTAAAAAACGCAATTTCGATTGAAAATATTGAAAATTTCGCATCAGAACTGCAAAAATGTGGTGTAAAAGTGATTTCGGCAATAGATAAAGAATATCCTGAAAGTTTAAAAGAAATTGTTGATTTTCCAATTTGTTTATACTATAAAGGAGACATTTCACTTTTAAAAGAAAAGTGCATTGCCATTATCGGAACACGCAAACCAACCTTTTATGGGCGAGATGTTACATCACTTTTTGCAAAAGAACTTTGCCGTGGTGGAATGGTTACGGTTTCTGGTCTTGCTTATGGCCTTGACAGCGAAGTTGCAATTTCTTCTCTTGATATTAAAGGAAAAACAATTGCAGTTTTGGGTGGAGGACTTGATTCTATTTATCCTGCTGAAAACCAAAACCTTGCAGAAAGGATTGTTGAAAATGGTGGACTCATTATCAGTGAATATCCAATTTTCCGCCGTCCGACACAATATTCATTTTTGGAAAGAAATCGAATTATAAGTGGAATCAGTCTTGGAGTTGTGGTTGTTGAAGCTGGAAAAAAGAGTGGAACGTTCAATACAATCAAACATGCAATTGATCAAGGAAAAGAGATTTTTGCAATTCCGGGAAGCATTTTTTCACAAGCAAGTGAAGGGGTGAATGACTTGATTTGTGAAATTCCAGATGTGTTCACAACAAGTCCAAAACAAATTTTGAAACGTTTTAAAATTGAGCAAAAAAGTTTTGAAGATGACAAGAAAAAACTTCAAGTTAAAGATGAAGAAAAGCTTATTGTTGAAACACTTTATGAAGGCGAAATGGACTTTGACACCCTTCAAGAGAAAACTGGCATAAGTTCAAAATGTTTGATTAGTTTGTTGACAAGAATGGAAATTAGTGGTTTAATAAAAAAATTGCCGGGCAATTTCTATTGTCTGTGAAAAATGGCAATATTATATTGATAGGAGATGTTATGAAACTCGTTTTAATTGAAGGTGTTGGTAAACAGCCTAGCGTTCAAAAATATCTTGGGGCAGGATATAAAGTTGTTCCAACCTTTGGGCATGTTGCAGATTTGCCTGTTAAAGGTCTTGGGGTTGATATTTATCATGATTTTGCTCCTGAATATGTTGTTGAAGGTGACAAGAAAAAAGTTGTTGCCAATTTGATTAAAGAAGCTAAAAATGCCGATGAAATTTTGTTTGCTTCCGACCCTGACCGTGAAGGAGAGGCAATTGCATGGCATGCTGCAACACTTCTTGGTGTTGACATTACAAAACCTGTTAGAATTGAATTTAACCAAATCAGTAAAGATGCTGTTCAAAAAGGTGCTGCACACCCAAGAGCAATTAATATGGATCTTGTAAATGCTCAACAAGCTCGAAGAGTGCTTGATCGTTTGGTTGGTTATAAATTGACTCCACTTCTTTGCAATAAAATTCAAAGCAATTTATCTGGTGGACGTGTTCAATCGGTTACACTTAAACTTGTTGTTGATCGTGACCGTGAAATTGAAAACTTTAAACCAGAAGAATATTGGACTCTTCAAGTGACTTTGAAAAAAGACGGCAAAACTGAAACTTTCAAAGCAACTCTTAATGATGGCAGAGATAAAAAAGTTAAGACAAAAGAAGAAATGGATAAGATTCTTTCAGACATTGAAAATGCAACTTTTGTTGCAACAAATGTTAAAAAATCTGTCACAAGTTCATCACCAAGTGCACCATTTGACACTGCAAGCATGAATAAAGATGCCGGAAACAAACTTGGTCTTTCACTTAAAAAAATCACTTCACTTGCACAAAGCCTTTATGAAGGTGTTGATGTGGAAGGTGGAGGGAAAATGCCACTTGTAACATATATTCGTACTGACTCTGTTCGTGTTGCTCCTGAAGCACAGGCAATGGCGAAACAATATATAACCGAGAAATATGGCGAGAAATATTTGCCAAAATCAGCAAGAATGTATAAGAACAAGAAAAACACACAAGATGCTCACGAAGCGATCAGACCAATTTCTCTTGCAGTTACTCCAGAGAGCATTAAAAACAAAGTTCAAAAAGATTATTATAGACTTTATAAACTTATTTATGATCGTTTTCTTGCTTCGCAAATGGCAGACGCAACATATAATTCACTTTCAGTTGACCTTGATGCAAACGGACATAAGTTTAAAACAACTGGAAGAGCTTTGATTTTTGAAGGCTATACAGCAATATACAATAACCAAGTCTCAGATGAAGGTGAAGAAGATGATGTTGAAAGCCGTCTTCCAAGCATTGAAAAGGCAGACGAGTTTAGACAAACAGAACTCAAACCTGAACAAAAATTTACAAAGCCACCAGCAAGATTTACAGAATCTTCACTTCAAGACGAAATGAAGGAAAGTGGAATTGGGCGTCCTGCAACATATTCACAAACAATCACACTTCTTCAAACAAGACATTATCTTGAAAAAGATGGAAAGAAGCTTATTTCAACCGAACTTGGAAGAACTGTTGTAGATTTTCTTAGCAAATATTTTAAAGATATTATGGACGTCGAGTTCACGGCGAACATGGAAGATAAGCTTGACGATATTGAACTTGGCGGAAAACGTTGGCAAGATATTATTGCAGACTTTTATGGAAATTTTGATAAAGAGCTTAAAACCGCTTTCTATGATGGAAAGAAAGAAAAAGTTCCAGACGAGCCAACCGATATTGTTTGTGATAAGTGCGGAAGCAAAATGGTTATCAAAACTGGAAAATTTGGAAAATTCCTTGCTTGTCCAAACTATCCTAAATGTAAAAACACCAAAAAACTTGAATCTGAAAGCCCTGTGGTTGCAAAGTGTCCAAAATGTGGCAAAAACGTTCATGAGCTTAAAACAAAAACAGGAAAAAGTTTTTATGGCTGTGAAGGATATCCTGAATGTGACTTTAAGTCGTGGGATATTCCTGCAAATATGAAATGTCCAAAATGCGAAACAGAAATGATTGTTAAGGTTTATAAGACAAAAAAAGTTATTTCTTGTCCAAATCCAAAATGCAATTATTCAAGAGTTGAAGCAATTGAAAACAAGGAAAATGATGAACAAAACCAAACCAACAATTAAAATTTATGGCGGGGGACTTGCGGGCTCTGAAGCAAGCTATCAACTTGCAAAACGTGGGTTTAATGTTGAACTTTACGAAATGAAGCCTGCCCGTTTTTCGCCTGCACACTCAAACACAAATCTGGCCGAAATTGTTTGTTCAAACTCGCTTAAAAGTGAGCTTTTGTCAACAGCAAGTGGTTGTTTGAAAGCTGAGCTTGAATTGCTTGATTGTTTGCTTTTAAAGATTGCAAAAGAAAATGCAGTTCCAGCTGGAAGTGCACTTGCAATTGATCGTGAGAAATTTTCGGCAGCGGTTACAAAAACACTTGAAGGTTTTCAAAATATTAAAATTATTCGTGAAGAAGTTACATCAATCGACCCAAGCGTTCCAACAATCATTGCGACTGGACCGCTCACGAGTGATGCACTTTCTTCTGAAATTAAAAAGCTTCTTGGCGAAGAAAGCTTGCATTTTTATGACGCATCTGCACCAATTGTAGATGCTTCTTCTATATTGAAAGAAAAAACTTTCACAACGTCACGATATCAAAAAGGTGACAGCGATTATATCAATTGTCCAATGAATAAAGACGAATATTATGCTTTTGTTCACGAGCTTGTGAATGCTGAAAGGGCAAAGCTTCATGATTTCGAGAAAAGTGAGGTTTTTGAAGGCTGCATGCCGGTTGAAATTATGGCTTCACGTGGAGAAGACACTTTACGCTTTGGTCCACTTCGTCCTGTTGGACTTTTGGATAATGAAGGAAAAAGACCATATGCGGTTGTTCAACTTAGACGTGAAAATACTGCTGGTGAGCTTTACAATTTGGTCGGCTTTCAAACCAACCTTACTTTTGGTGAACAGAAAAGAGTTTTTTCAATGATTCCTGCACTTGCAAATGCTGAATTTGTTAAATATGGGGTTATGCATCGAAACACTTTTGTTAATGCTCCAAAACATTTAAACAGTGATTTTTCAATGAAAAAATATCCACTTGTTTACTTTGCTGGACAAATCTCTGGTGTTGAAGGCTATGTTGAAAGTATAATGAGTGGGCTTGTTGCTTCGATTTCTTTAGCAAGAAGACTTGACGAATTGCCAAAAATAGAGTTTAATAATAAGTGTATCATTGGTGCGATATGTCAATATTTAGTGTCGGACAATGAAAATTTTCAACCAATGAATGCAAACTTTGGAATTTTACAACCACTTGATGAAAAAGTGAAAGATAAACAGAAACGAAAAGAAGCCTATTCGCTTCGTGCAATTGAAGAAATCAAAAAGTTAAAGGAGAATTATAATGGAATTTGATTTTAAAGGGACAACCATAATTGGAGTTGTTAAAGACGGAAAACATGTTATCGCCGGTGACGGACAAGCAACACTTAACAATGTTGTTTTTAAAGCAACAGCAAAAAAAGTTAAAAGAATTTATAACGACCAAGTTATTGTTGGTTTTGCTGGTGGTGCAGCAGATGGCATTACTTTCTGCGACAAGTTCGAAAAAATGCTCAAAAAATATTCTGGCAACCTTTTAAGAAGTGCAGTTGAACTTGCACAACTTTGGCGTGGTGACGAATCTATGAGAAAACTTGACGCCGTTATGATTGTTGCAGATAAAGATATGATGCTTGTTATCAATGGTGTTGGTGACGTTATGGAACCAGATGAAGGTGTTTGTGCAATCGGAAGTGGCGGAAACTTTGCTCTTGCTGCTGCAAAAGCTCTTATTGCAAACACAAAACTTTCTGCTCGTGAAATTGCAGAAAAATCACTTAAAGTTGCAAGTGAAATGTGCATCTATACAAACGACCATATCACTGTTGAGGAGATCTAGAATGGAACTTACACCAAAACAAATTTTGACTGAGCTTGACAAATATATCATTGGTCAAAGCGAAGCAAAAAAAGCTGTTGCGGTTGCTCTTAGAAATAGATATAGAAGAAGTCAACTTCCAGAAAATCTTCGTGAAGAGATAACCCCAAAGAATATTATAATGAAAGGTCCAACCGGTTGTGGTAAAACAGAAATTGCAAGACGTCTTGCAAAGCTTGTTCATGCACCTTTTGTAAAGGTTGAAGCAACAAAGTTCACCGAAGTTGGATATGTTGGAAGAGATGTTGAAAGCATGATTCGTGATCTTGTTGAATCTGCAATTCATCTTGTTAAATCTGAAAGAATGGCAGAAGTGAGAGACAAGGCGGAATCTGCAATGCTTGATCGCCTTACTAACGTTCTTTTTGAAATGAAAAAAGATATGTTTGCTGGCAAAACCGATTCTGAAATTCGTGAAATTTTGAGAAAAGAGCTTCAAACAAACAAGTTTGATAATGAAAGAGTTGAAATTGAAGTTCAAGAAGAACAAAACAACATGCCACTTATGCCAGGAATGGAAATCAATCTTGGTGACATGTTTGGAAACTTGATGCCAAAGAAAAAGAAAAGAAAATCAATGCTTATTGCAGATGCAAAACGTGTGTTTGTGAATGAAGAAAGTGAAAGACTTATCGATATGGATAATGTTAACACTGAAGCTTTAAGAAGAGCAGAACAAAACGGTATTATTTTTATTGATGAAATCGACAAAATCACTGGGAAAAGTGGTTCTCGTGGAAATGGCCCAGACGTTTCAAGAGAAGGTGTTCAAAGAGATATTTTGCCAATTGTTGAAGGATCAACTGTTTCAACAAAATATGGTCCAATTAAAACTGATTATATTTTGTTTATTGCAGCAGGTGCTTTCCACATTTCAAAAGTTGAAGACTTGATTCCTGAGCTTCAAGGAAGATTTCCTGTTATGGTTGAGCTTTCATCACTCACATTTGACGATTTTGTCAACATTTTGAAAAACACAGAAAATTCACTTATTTTGCAATATAGAAGTTTGCTTGAAGTTGATCACATTCATCTTGATTTCACAGACGATGCGATTGAAGAAATTGCAAACATTGCCGTTCTTGAAAATCAAACAAGTGAAGATATTGGTGCAAGACGACTTCACACAATCATTGAAAAATTGCTTGAAGACATTTCATTTAATGCGACGGGTGATCACCCAATGATAAATGTTAAAATTGACAGACAATATGTTAAAGACCATTTGCAAGATGTTCTTAAAGAACACGATTTGAAAAAATATATAATTTAAAATTTAGGAGAAAACAAAAATGATAAACAGACCAAAGGGCACAAAAGATGTTTTGCCAAACGAAGTTTATAAATGGCAATATCTTGAAGGTGTTGCAAGAAAATGTTTGGCGGAACGCAATTTTAAAGAAATTCGCACTCCAATTTTTGAGCACACTGAACTTTTTGTTCGTGGTGTTGGTGATGGTTCTGACATTGTTAATAAAGAAATGTATACATTTCTTGACAAGGGTGAAAGAAGCATTACACTTAAACCAGAAGGAACCGCATCAATTGTTCGTGCCATGATTGAAAATGGGCTTGATAACGAGCCAATGCCACAAAAACTTTTCATGGTTACACCATGTTTCCGTTATGAAAAACCACAAAGCGGAAGACTTCGTGAGCACCACCAAATTTCAATCGAAGCAATTGGCTCACATTCTCCAGTGATGGATTATGAAGTGATTTCTCTTATCAAGACAATTTTTGACCGTTTAGGTTTTCATAATTATGTTTTAAACATTAACTCAATCGGTTGCAAAGAGTGCAGAAAAACATATATCAATGCACTTAAAGATTACTATGCAAAATATATCGAAAATATGTGCGATGATTGCAAAGTTCGTTATGAGAAAAATGCATTAAGAATTCTTGATTGCAAAGATCCTCGTTGTGCAGAATATACACCAAAACCAATAAATTATCTTTGTGATGATTGCAAAAAACATTTTGAAACACTCACAAGACTTTTGAGAGAGAATGATGTTCCTTTTGTTGTGAATGACAATGTTGTTCGTGGAATTGATTATTACTCAAGAACTGTTTTTGAATTCATGGCAGATGAAGGTGGAGCTCTTTCAACAATTTGTGGCGGCGGAAGATATGACGGGCTTGTTTCAGAGCTTGGTGGAAAAGAACTTCCAGCTGTTGGGGTTGGGCTTGGTTTTGAAAGAATGCTTATTTTGCTTGAGAAAAACAATATTCAAATTCCAGAGCCTAAGAAACTTGATCTTTACATTGCAAATGCTTCTGAAAATGAACTTGAAAGTGCTGTTAATCTTGCAAATAAACTCAGAAACTTGGGAGCAAGTGTAGAATTTGACAGCATGGACAGAAGCCTTAAAGCTCAAATGAAATATGCAAACAAACTTTCGGCAAAATATGTAATGATTCTTGGTTCAAGTGCAATTGAAACCGGAAAAGCAAAACTTAAAGACATGGGTGCTTCAAGTGAAATTGATGTTAATCTTGACGACCTTGACAAAATTTATAAAATTATCAGATAGGAGAGTGAAATATGCTTGTTTACAGCAAAGATAATGCAAAAGAAATATTAGAAAACAAAGTTGTTTTTGTTGACTTTTGGGCTCCTTGGTGTGGGCCATGCCGTGCACTTGGACCAATTTTTGAAGACCTGGCAGAGAAATATGGCGGCAGCGCAGTTTTCGCAAAATGCAATGTTGATGATAATGAAACATTTGCAAGAAGACACGGAATTGCAAGCATTCCTTGCATCATCTGTTTTGTAAATGGTGAGGAAGTTGACAGAAGCCTTGGCTTTTTGCCACAAGAAGAAATTGAACTTTTCATTCAAAAAAACATATAAAAATGACAAACCTGAAAAAGGGTTTGTTTTTTTATGCTTAAAAACAAATGTGATTTATTTTGATTTGTGAAATTGTAAATTTTTCTGTTATTCCTTAAAAAACGCAAAAATAAACTCAAAATGGCAATAAATGGTAAATAAAAGTGGGTGATTTTGCACTTTTTTTAGAAACAGTATTGACTTGAATGTTTATCTATGATAAAATTTAACCAGTTAAGGAGAAATGTCATGGAGAAACAAAAGATTTATTATCTTGACAATGCTTCAGGTGCTCAAATGTCAAACGAAGCATACCGTGAAATGATTGATGCTTATGGTTCGCTTTATGCAAATCCTGAATGTATCTATAAGGCAGGAAGAGATGCATCAGATGCGATTTTGCGTGCGAAAGAAAAAGTTGCAAAAGCGATTGGTGCAACTGCTGATGAAATCATTTTAACAAGCGGGCAAGCAGAGTCAAACAACCTTGCAATCAAAGGAATTGCCAGAGCAAATCGTAAAAAAGGAAATCACATTATCACTTCAGTAATTGAAGATGAAAGTGTTCTTGACAGTTGCAGAGCTCTTGAAAAAGAAGGTTTTGTTGTAACATATATTCCTGTTGATGAAAATGGTTCAATCAAATATAGCGAAGTTGTTAAAGCAATTGGACCAAACACAATTTTGATTACAATTTCAGTTGCAAATGCAGAAGTTGGAACAATTCAGCCAATCCGTGCGATTGCAGAACTTGCAAAGGCAAATGAAGTTGTTTTCCACACCGATGCATCACATGCAATTGGAATGATTGATTTGTCTGTTAAAGAAATTGGTGTTGATGCACTTTCACTTTCAGCACATTTGTTTGGTGGACCAATGGGTGTTGGTGCACTTTATGTTAAAAAAGGAACAGCAATTCAAAAACTTATTGACGGAAAAACAAGTGAAGATGCTTTTCGTGCTGGCGAACTTGATGTTCCAGCAATTGTTGCAATGGGAAAAGCAATTGAAGAAGTAACTGAAAATGTTGAAGAAAGAAGCAAATATCTCAGAAGCATTCGTAGATATTTCTTGAAAAAAGCTTCAGAAGCAATTCATAATATTGAACTTAATGGTCATGCGTCGCAACGTCTTGCAAACCATGCAAGTTTGTCTTTTGAAGGTGCCGATGGCGAAGCTGTTGCAGTGCTTCTTGATAAAGAAGGCATTTTTGTATCAACAAGTGCATCTGCTGGAAGAGTAAGCCAAAAACCATCATATGTTCTTCTTGCAATGGGCAAGGAACTTGAACAAGCCGAATCAACAATTCGTTTCACATTCTCAACAGCAACAACAAAAGAAGATATTGATGACATTGTTGAAAAACTTAGAAAAATCGTAAAGAAAGTGCGTAGCATTTCTGCTATCAGAATTTATAAAAATAAGGTGGAATTGTAATATGGCATATACAAACGAAATTTTAAATGAACTTTTCAATCCTGAAAATGTTGGGGTTATCAAGGGTGCTGATGGTGTTGGAAAAGTTGTAAGTCAAGAAAGTGGACAAATCATGAAAATATATATTTCTCTTGATGGCGACACAATAAAAGAAGCAACTTATCAAACGTTTGGCCCAACAGTTGCAATTGCTTGTTGCTCGATTGCAACAAAAAT
>USJH01000013.1 GCA_900554955.1 uncultured Clostridia bacterium
TTGATGCAAAATCGCTCAGAAAAAACCGGTGCAGAAGTTGCACGAATCATGCTTGATAATGCTGGTTTAAACGATGTTAAAATCGAACGCATTAAAGGCAATCTTACAGACAACTATAATCCAAAAACAAAAACTTTAAGTCTTTCAGACAGCACTTTTGAAAGCAAAAGCATTGCTGCTATTGGTGTTGCTGGACACGAGGTTGGACATGCAATTCAACACCGCGATGGCTATAAGCCACTTAAAATAAGAAGCATTCTTGTCCCAATTGTAAACATTGCAACAACATTTTTCTGGCCACTTTTCGTTGTTGGAATTGTGCTAATGTCAATTTCACAAGCCTATCAACCAGCCGGCGAAATTATTGTCTGGGTTTCTGTTGCCTTTTATGGTTCAAGCACACTTTTCTATCTTGTAACCCTTCCTGTAGAATTCAATGCATCAAAAAGAGCGATCCAAATCCTTTCATCTGGAATTTTGGAACCAGATGAAGTTCCATATGCAAAAAAAGTTTTAAGTGCCGCAGCTCAAACATATATTTCTGCTCTTGTTACTTCTGCAATCTATTTCTTGAGATTTCTCTTTTATATTTTAATGATTTTTGGCAGCAAAAAAAGCGATAAATAGTTTGATTGAAATATAAAAAGTTTTATTTGAAGCATATTAAAAATAAAAAAAGTTGGAAAAATTTCCAACTTTTTTTTATTTGTTTTCTAGCCAATTTTATCAAGAACATTAATATAAACCCATGGCATGTGATAGTAAAGCTTTTTAGGAACTTCAACAAAGTTTACTGACAGCAGATAAAGGTTCACTGGGTTTGCATTGTTAACCCACAAAACAATTGTTGTTCCAAGATGTTTCAAATTGTCATTTTCAACATATAAAGTTCCAACAAGGTCAAGGTTATTATAATAGTTTGTGATCACATTTTTATATTTTCCGCTCTCGTTGTTTGTTTTCTTTTTAACACCCCAAGAAGGGATTGGGTGGTTCGCATAAATTCCAATTCCAAGAACACCTTCACTCATTGGCTTATTGTAAAACCCAGGGGCACCAAAAGTGTAACAATGAATATCATCAATTGAAAAATCTGAATAAATAAAATCTGAATATTTAATGTTTTGATGGTTTTCACCATTATAGCTATCAACAATTTCCGAAGCAAGGAAAGCTGAAAGATATCCACCGAGTGAGTGCCCTGTGATATAAAACTTTGTCATCTTTTCACCTTTTCCGGCAGAAATGTTTTTTTCTAAAAGTGAAACAACACTTTTCCCAACCTCCAAAGTTTCTTTCATTTGAATTGGATATTCTTCTTCCATCATCATCGGAAAATATTGTGACATATCTTTAATTTGATCAGTTCCAGAAAGTGTTAAAGTGTAAACCGATTTATCATAGCTGTTCACCCAAAGTTTATATGAAAGCCCACTTTTTTTGTTTTCTTTTTCAAGAAGACGCCAACCAGAAACCTTGTCATCACCAATAGCCATGAAAGTTTTATAAACTTCTTTCAAAATTCCAACCGAAACTTCTGCCGCAATATTGCACATTGCTTTTGGTGAAACACTTTCGCTATATTTTTTATAGTTGAGAGTTTTTTCTTTAACATAAATTGAGCCAACGTTATATCGATTATTCACTGGGCTTTTATAAACACTATTAGAGTTTTGCACCATGAAAACCGCCACAACGAGCAGCACCACGAGGGTCAAAATGAATCCTAAATTTTTCTTCATATGTTCTCCCCCAACCTAAAATGAAAGCAAAGATGGAAAGAAAGAGAAAATGAAAATCACAACCCAAAATGCAAGAAAAATTATTTTTAAAACAAGACTTCGATTTTTCAAAGCTTCCATGCATGTTATAATGATAAGAATCATTGGACCATATAACATTGAATAAGAAATAACACTTAAAATAAATCCGCCAACCGGCAAATAATGAAAATATGAATTTGAAATAAAAAGAGCATAAATAAGTGTAAGATAAATTGCAACGATTTTTCCAAGCATATCCCACAAATTTGTTGTTTTTCTTTCTTTTGTTATCTTTTGTTCTTCCATGTGATTTCTCCTTAATTTCATTATACATATGTATTTTGACTTTTGCAAACAATTAGAAAACATATAAAACAGATTTTTTGCATAAAAAAAGTTGGAAAACTTTCCAACTTTCATTTTTTATTGATTTGCAACAACTTTAACATTAATCTTTCCAACAACACCTTTATAAAGTCTTACTGGAACAAGATATTCACCAACAGCTTTGATTGGAGTTTCAAGTTCAATTTTCTTTCTGTCAATATCATAGCCCATTCTTGAAAGTTCTTCTGCAATTTCTTTGCCTGAAATTGATCCAAATGTTTTTCCATTTTCACCAATTTTTGTTTTCACAACGACAGTAACATCTTTAAGTTTTTTTGCAAGAGCTTCAGCTTCGGCAGTTTCTTCTTTAATCTTTTTTGCAAGTGCAGCTTTTTCTTGTGCATTAATGTTCAAATTTCCAGCAGATGCAGGAACTGCAAGTTTGTTTTTCAACAAAAAGTTGTTTGCATATCCATCACTAACATTCACAATGTCACCCTTTCTTCCAAGAGCTTTAACATCACTTGATAATATA
Organism: uncultured Clostridia bacterium; assembly: GCA_900554955.1. Classification (GTDB taxonomy): domain Bacteria; phylum Bacillota; class Clostridia; order Christensenellales; family UBA1242; genus UMGS2069. Next base: position 2,626 of record USJH01000013.1, read on the forward strand.
ACTTTCATAATATTCTCCTTTTCTGTGTTAATTATAGCGACAAATCATAGTTCTCGTCAACTCTTTCAAGTGCTATTTAATGCCAAATTTCTTTATAATGTCTGAAAGAAACTCTCCACTTCTTGCTTCATAGTGTAAAACACTTTGTTTTTCTTCACGATTAAATTTATAAAATTCTTCAAACTTGTCATCGTTCTCTTTAATAAAAGCATCAACATTGCCACGTTCTTTCATTCGATCTTTAATTTCTTGCCTCATATTCTTTGAAGGATATATAAACACAAATTTAATGTTTCTTGTTTTGAAATATTCATAAAGTTCTGGGTGCGGTGCAGCAATGATGATTTTTCCTTCATCAACATAGTTGTCAAGCTTGTCATAAAGAGCTTTAATATATTCATCATGTTTTGCACGTTTTTCAAAAGGGCGATCGCCTTTTGTTCTTTCAAGATCTTCCCTTGAAATGTTTTCCGGCACAACATATTTGCATCTAAGTCTTTCTTCATCAGCATCTATAAATCGTTTATCACGATCACAGACATATGACTTTCCAAGCCCTGGTGTTGCCATTATGGCATCAAATTTAATGTTTTGATATTCCACTTTCCTTCACCCCATATTGAGATTTCATTATAAAGAATTTTAAATATTCTGGCAAACAAAATTGAATAGTTTTACGATTTTTTGAACATAATTAAATCATCAAGAAAAAGGAGACAAAAGCAATGTATGATTTGAAATGTAAAAGAGTTGGGTGTGTTTATAATGAAAACTGCAACTGCACCGCATCAAACATTAAGGTTGGAAAAATGACCGAATGCGAAACTTATAAACCATCAAAAATTCATCAAACAAAAGAAGAAAAAGAAGACAAAATCGAACAAAAACCAACACGCAAAAACATTAATGTTGCCTGCGATGCCTGTTGCCTTTTTAATGAAAATTGTTGCTGCAAAGCAAATGGTATTTCTGTGATGACAAACAATCAAGAACCTGAATGTTGCACTTTTATGCCAAAATAATTTAACGTTCCATTTGCAAAGTTGAAGTCAAAATCGAGCAAATTATCAACCTAAAATAAACATAAAAAAAATCACCGAAACTGGTGATTTTTTTATTATGCATTTGGCTCGTCTTCTGTTTTTTTAGACGCTTCAGATGTTTGTTTTGTTTTATATTTCTCACCCATTGGAACAAATTCCAAATTAACTTGTTCCGGCTCATCTTCTTCACGAATTCTTAAACGATAGTCGATAAGTTCTTCAAGCCATTGGTTGCAACGTTCGTTTTCCTTTTCAGCAATCAAAAGAACAAGATCTGTAACATCATGTGTTAAAACTGACTTTTTCAAGCAATCAAACAATCTCTCTTTACTTCCGTTATGGAAACGAACATCAGCATAGCCACCATTTTGCAAAATGAAGTTCATGCACAAAAGCGCCATTCTTTTGTTTCCGTCCATGTGTGGTTGAATTCTATAATATTCAGTCAAGAATTTTGCACCCTTAATAATTGGGTGATCTTTATCCCAAGCACCATAATAATAGTCTTGGAAAAGCAAATCCGTTCTTGGTTTAACAAGTTCACCAGGAACAGGATTGAAATAGCCCTGACCAACAATAATCACGGGATCGGTTTCATCTCGGAAACGATTGTAACGAATGATTCTTGATTTTTCTTCTTCACCTTGACACATTGTTGCATGTGCTCTTAAACAAACCGATTGATCAAGATATGGAGCATCTGAACTTAAAATATTTTTCAAATATTGACTTGCATCAGTATATGCCAAAAGTTTGCGAATTTTCAATTTTTCAATTTCACGTTCAGCTTCTGTTTTCTCATAAGAAGATGTTGGATCAAGAGTGATTGGTTTTTCAATTCCAAGAAAAGCCATTGCTGTTTCACGAGATCTTCTTTCTTGTGCTTGCTTTGAAAACATTTCTTGCTTGAAACGTGGATGAATTTTGCAATATGCATAAAACTTTGAAAGTTTTTCGTCAATTTCACTTATGCTTGCTTTAACTTTTTCCATGTCACAATAATAAGGCTTGCGATCGATTTCTTCAGTTAACCATTCTCCCATAATATTTCCCCCATATTCATGATTATATTATATCACAACTTGTCAAGTTTTGCAATATGCATTTTTCATGACCTTATTCATAATTATTGCAAAAAAAACAGGAAAGAACACTCTTTCCTGTTTAACTTCACACTTCAGCGATTTATAGTTTTGATAAACTATTTCAATTCTGCAGTTGCACCAGCAGCTTTGAATTTTTCAACCATTTCATTAGCTGCATCTTTTGCAACGTTTTCTTTAATCTTAGCGTTTGGAGTTTCAACCAAAGCCTTAGATTCTGAAAGTCCAAGACCTGTGATTTCTCTAACAACTTTGATAACGCCAATCTTGTTAGCACCAACGTCTTTCAAGATAACGTCAAATTCTGTTTTTTCTTCTGCTGCTGGAGCATCAGCACCAGCACCTGCAGCTGGAGCAGCAACTGCCATTGCAGCAGCGCTAACACCAAACTCTTCTTCAAGAGCTTTAACAAGGTCGTTAAGTTCAACAACTGAAAGACCTTTGATTTCTTCGATAAATTTATTGATATCTGCCATTTTTATTTCTCCTTAAATAAAATGAATATATTTTTTTGTTTACGACTCACGTAATTATGCGTTTTTTTCTGCGATTTGCTTCAAAGCAACAGCAAGCCCACGCATAGGCATTGTAAGCATTCCAAGCAATTGAGCTACCAAAACTTCCTTTGATGGGATAGCAGCAAGTTTCTTTGTTTCATCAGCAAGAAGTTGTTTTCCTTCAAACCATGAAGCTTTAACTTTTAAAACTTTATACTTTTTCTCACCATCAACCGCAATCTTAGCAGGAGCAATAGGGTCTGAATTATGGAATGCAACAGCAGTTGTGCCTTCAAGAAGATTATCATCAAATTTGATGCCAAGTTCTTCAAATGCAATTTTCATAAGTCTGTTTTTATAAACTTTGTATGTTGCGCCAGCTTCTCTGAATGCTTTTCTAAGTTCAGATACTTGAGCAACTGTCAAACCTTTATAGTCAACAAGAACAATTGAAGCTGCATCTTTAGCATAATTTTTGATTTCTTCAACAACAACTTTCTTACTTTCAAAATTAGCTGACATTATATTTCCTCCTCTATTTTAGTGTGAAGTGGAAATAAAAAACCCTTGCGCTGGGAACAACACAAGGGATAACAATCTCTTTAATCTGTTCCTCGGTAAGATATTAAGGCTTATCGCCACTTACTGTCTTTGGCACGAATTTTCTATTTACGAAAGTAATTATACACCAAAAAACAATTTTGTCAACGGTTTATTTGATTTTATTTTGATTTTTACTATATTCATAATATGTTATATTTTATCATCAAGTTTTCTATACTCAAATTTTTAATTTTGTTTTCAAAAAAAATAAATCAAAATTATTTTAAGTTTGAAAATGTAAAACAAAAGATTTGCTGAGACTTTTAAACACAATAACGATTATTTTTGGTGGTTCGATAGAGAGCCGGAAACCCTTAATCCTTTAGGATAATAGTTCTTCACTCTTCCAAAAACAACTTTCCCGCCGCCAAGTGGAACACCATGAAAAAGAACCACTGCAAGGCCGTTTTTGTTATCACACTCAATCTCGTTTCCAGAAAGATATTTGCTTATTGCATCTTGATTGTTTTCAAGTTCAATTTTGTTTTCAAAACTTCTTCCATATGCTTTGAAAAAGTAATGCGATGGTTCGATTCTGTCTTTTTTAAGTTCGCCAAGACAAACACCAATTGAAACAACACCAAAAGGCAAAGCACGAAGTGGAACTTTGCTGATATAAACATTATCGCCAAGTTTATAAAAACAAAAATCATCATCACCAATGGTGCTTTTCAAAAGTTGTTTTGCAAGCAATATTTCATTCTTACTTAAGCCTTGAACTTTATTTTGCCTTGCACATTCACAACCGTTTTCAGATTTTTTTATCATTTTGCAAACAAACTGCCCTTCTCCAAAATCCCCAAAAGGAAAGCACTTTCTTGAAAGTGAAGTTTTAATGCCTAAAACATCTTCACCAGCTGTCGTAACACTTTGAACATTTTCAGGAAGTGGAACAATTTCATATCCATATTCTTTTGCAAAAATTGCAACAGTTTCTTCATCTTCTTTCCTATTAAATGTGCAAGTTGAATAGACAAGTGTTCCACCCTGCTTCAACATTTTATCAGCTTCTTTCAAAATTTGAAGTTGACGAGTGTGGTTGAACTCTGGAAGCCCAGCATTCCATTCTGAAATGGTTTCAGACTCTTTTCTGAACATTCCCTCACCCGAACACGGAGCATCAACCAAAATTTTATCAAAAAAGTCTGGCAAAAGCCCCGAAAGAGTTTCTGGAGCAAGGCTTGTAATCGTGCTGTTTTTAAACCCTTGCCTTTCAATGTTTGAAAGCAAAACATTTGCCCTTGCCCTTACAATTTCATTTGAAACAACAATTCCAGTTCTGTCTTTTTCTAAAATTTGCCCTGTTTTTCCACCAGGTGCGGCACAAAGGTCTAGAATATTTTCGCCATCTTTAACATCAAGTGCCAAAACTGCAAGCATGCTTGAAGGTTCTTGCAAATATATCATTCCCGCATGGTGAAAAACAGAATTTCCAATTTTTTCATCGCTTTCAAGACAAAATAAATTGCTTTCATTTAAAATTGGTTTGATTTGATATGAAAAAAGTTTGCAAAACTCTTCAGGCTGAACATATTCGCTGTTAACCCTAAGCCCACGTTTTGCTGGTTTTTCCATGCTTTTTACATATTTTTGATAGTCTTCTTTCAAAAGACTTTTCATGCTTTCTTCAAATTTTTCTGGTAATTTTATCATGCCACAATTTTAGCACACGAAAAAGCAGAGTGCAACAATATCAGGCATAAAACCTTTCACAGTCAAAATTTGTATATGTGTTTAAACTATTTACAAAAGTCAAAACATATGCTATAATACCCTTACTATACATTTAAGGAGTAAAAAAAATATAAATGGACCCCTCGGGTATTCAGTTTTTAATTTCATCAGCTTCTGCCCCAGTTTTTAAGTGGACAGATGCACTTGCCATTGCTGGCGTAATTATTCTTATTGCTTTTTCCGCATTCTTTTCAGCAAGTGAAACAGCCTTCACAAAGGCAAACATGCTTCGTCTTCGCTCATATGCAGACGAAAAGAAAAAAGGTGCAAGACGTGCAGTTTATGTTTGTGAGCATTCAGACAAAGCGCTTTCAACAATTTTGGTTGGAAACAACCTTGTTAACATTGCTTCGACAACCATCTGCGCATATTTGTTTTCAAAATTCATTTTAAACCCAACACTGTCAAATCTTTTGAACACTGTTATCATGACAGTTATAATTCTTACATTTGGTGAAATTTTACCAAAGTCAATTTCAAAAGCAAACCCAGACAAAGTTGCATTAAGATTCAGCGGATTTTTATATTTTCTCATGAAAGTTTTAACCCCTATCACATTTATTTTTGGTGGGCTTCAAAAACTTGCAACAAGAAAACAAAAAGACGACACCCCAACCGTTACTGAAGACGAACTTGAAAGTATCATTGACACAATGAATGAAGAAGGTGTTATTGACAATGACGAAGCTGACATTTTGCAAGGTGCAATTGACATTAAGACCATGACGGTTTATGACATCATGACCCCAAGGGTTGACATGATTGCTGTTTCTGTTAATGACACCCTTGACACTGTAAAAGAGCTTTTCATTGAACATCAATATTCAAGAATGCCTGTTTATGAAAACGATAAAGACAATATTATTGGTGTTTTAAACCAAAAAGACTTCATGATAAAATATCTCAAAAACGAAAAGATTGTTATCAAAGACATTATGACAACTCCATGTTTCGTTACTGAAACCATGAAGGTTGATGACGTTATTCGTTTAATGCAAAAAGAAAAGAAACATCTTCTTATTGTTCTTGATGAATATGGTGGAACAAGCGGAATTGTTTCAATGGAAGATGCGATTGAAGAAGTTGTTGGTGAAATTTATGATGAACATGACGATGAAGAACCAACAAAAACTCCAATCACAAAAATTGCCGAAGATAAATATACTGTTGACCCAGAAGTAAGTGTTGAAGACCTTTACGATTATCTTGAAATTGAGCACCTTCCAGAAACAAGCTATTCTTCTGTTGGTGGAATGCTTTATGAACTTTCAGAAAAGCTTCCTGCTGTTGGTGAAAAATATACCGTTACTGCAATTGACGACATTTTAAATGAACATAACGACTATGTTCGAACAATAACAAATTTAACATTCACCATCACAAAGATGGACGAACGCCGAATTGTCGAGCTTGAACTTGAAGTTAAACGTGGAACAGATGGCGAAATTATAAATAAAGAGTCTTCTGACAAAAAAGAAGAAAATTAGTTTCAATATAAAAAAATAAGTAAAAGTGGACAAAAATCCACTTTTTCTATTGACTTTTTTACAAAATAAATTATACTTTTGACTCGTATTGTAAAATAATATATAATAGTTATGTGATAATATAAATCTAAATTTACAGGTGAAAAAATATGATTAATAAAATAAGAAACATTGCAATCATTGCCCACGTTGACCACGGCAAAACATCTCTTGTTAACGAAATGTTAAAACAAGGTGGAGTTTTCCGTGAAAACCAACAAGTTGAAGACCGTGTAATGGACTCTAATGCTCTTGAAAGAGAACGTGGAATTACAATTCTTTCAAAGAATGCAGCTTGCATGTATGGTGATATTAAAATCAACGTTATCGACACTCCAGGACACGCAGACTTCGGTGGAGAAGTTGAACGTGTTTTAAAAATGGTTGATGGTGTTTTACTTGTTGTTGATGCTTTTGAAGGAACAATGCCACAAACACGTTTCGTTTTGTCAAAAGCTCTTGAACTTAATCTTAAAGTTGTTGTTGTTGTAAACAAAATCGACCGTAAAGATGCTCGTGTTAAAGAAGTTATTGATGAAGTGCTTGAACTTTTAATGGATCTTGGTGCTTCAGACGAACAACTTGACAGCCCATTTGTGTTCTGCTCTGCCCGTCTTGGAATTGCTTCTCTTGACCCAGACAAACAAGGAACCGATTTAAAACCACTTTTCGAAACAATAGTAAACCACATTCCTGCCCCACAAGGTGACGAATCTAAACCTTTCCAAATGCTCGTTTCTTCTTGCGAACAAAACGACTTTCTTGGAAAACTTGCAGTTGGAAAAATTGAACAAGGAATAGTTAAAGTTGGCGACACCGTTACTGTTGTAAACTTCTTCGACCCTGCTCGTAAATTCCAATTCAGAATCACAAACCTTTTCCAACATGAAGGGCTTAAACGTGTGCCATATACACAAGCGACAATTGGTGACATTGTTTGTTTGTCAGGAAGTGATCAAATTACAATTGGTGACACAATAACTGAAAAAGAAAACCCTGTTGCTGTTGAATTTGTAAAAATCAGCGAGCCAAGTGTTGAAATGGAATTCTCTGTCAACAACAGCCCATTTGCCGGAACTGAAGGAAAATATTCAACAAGCCGTCACCTTCGTGATCGTCTTATGAAAGAAGCCGTTAAAGACCTTTCATTAAAAGTGTTTGAAACTTCAAGTGCCGACACTTTCCGAGTTCTTGGACGTGGTGAAATGCACATTTCAATTTTGATTGAAAACATGCGCCGTGATGGTCTTGAATTTCAAGTTTCAATGCCTAAGGTTATTTATAAAGAAATTGATGGTGTTAAATGCGAACCAATCGACCGCCTTACAATTGATGTTCCAGAAGAAAGTGTTGGTGCCGTTATGGGAACAATCGGTTCGAGAAAAGGTGACCTTGTTTCAATGTCAAATATTGGAAGCAGAATTCGTCTTGAGTTTTTAATTCCTGCTCGTGGACTTTTCGGATATAAAAACCAATTCTTAACCGACACACGTGGTGAAGGCGTAATGAGCAGTGTGTTCGACAGCTATCAACCATATAAAGGTGAAATTCAACATCGTAACTTTGGTGCACTTATTGCCTATGAAACTGGCGAAGCAATTCAATATGGTCTTTACAATGCACAAGAACGTGGAAAACTCCTTGTAACTCCAGGAACTCGTGTATATGGCGGAATGATTGTCGGAATCAACCCAAAACATGAAGACATTGTTGTTAACGTTTGCAAGAAAAAACAACTCACAAACATTCGTTCTTCAGCATCAGATGAAGCACTTCGCCTTGAGCCAGTAAAACCACTTACACTTGAAGAGAGCCTTGAATTTCTTGATGAAGATGAGCTTTTGGAAGTTACGCCAATTTCTCTCCGTCTCAGAAAAATTGTTCTTGATCACGTTCAACGTGGAAGAATGGATTTCAGAAAGAAAAACGGATAATAAAAAATTTAAAGAAGAGATTTGTTCTCTTCTTTTTTTATGCAAAAATAAAATTAAAGTCGAATAATTTTAATATTCTTTCACAAAATAAAAACAGGAGAAAATCATGAAAAAAGTTTTTAAAGTTCTGTTTTTATTTACTCTCATTTTTTCTTTCACATCACTTCTTCCAGCATGTTCTAAACGTTCATCACAATCAAACGAAGCTGCGAAAGTAAAAATTGAAGACACCACCTATCCTTCCCTTTCTGAAGCAGTAAAAAACGCAAAAAGTGGTGATACCATTCGTGTTTTTGATGATGTTTTAGAAAATCGAAACATTCTTATTGATAAACCACTTTCTATTGTCGGCGTCAAAAACCATAATAATATCAATCCTAAATTCTATGGTTCTTTCACTATAAATGCTTCTGGCGAAAACGACATCGTAACCATTAACGGGCTTGACATTATTCATAAAGGAACAGCTGAAAATAGCAACGAAAACAACACAAAAATCGGCATAAATCTTGTTGACGGTGGAGTAACAATAAAAGAAAACAAAATTTCACTAGACAATGAAAAAGAAACCGACAAAAACGTTGCTGGCATAATCCTTTCACGAAAAAATGATTCAATAAATACAATGCCGATGATTGTTAAAGGAAACACTTTTGGAAACTATTTAGATAAGTCTGAAGGAAATTGTGCTCTTGTTGTTAAAAGTGCAAAAGATAATGCATTTCAAAACATTGTTCTTAATAATGAAAATCTATATCGACAAAACTCATTTTCATTCGCACAAAGCGGAAACCAATTTTTATCAATACGATATGAGCAAGACCCATATAAAATCAACTATTTTGTAACAAGTTCTTCAAAAGAACTTCTAGATAAACTTACAAACAATCAATCTTTGTCTGATTCAACATTCATTTTAAAAAATGCAACCGAACAAGCTGAAAAACTTGAAAATAAAATTCCAATATATAAAAAAACCGTCGTATGGTTTGAAGGAAACAAACCTTTAGATTTAAGTGAAAATGTTTTTGAGCTTCAAGGGACAATCAACTTTGAATCTGATGCAAAAAATGCAACAATAGAGAAAAAATCAAACACAGCATCAGTCATTAAAAATAAAAACAAAAAAATTGAAAACATCACAATTGTCTAAAATTGAAATTATATTTGTAAAAAATAGATTGTTTTTAATAAAATTTATACAAATGAAAAATCAAATTCTAAAATTTGCTTCATTTCAAAAAAAAGAGCCTTAAATTCAAAGCTCTTTTTTATCTCTTTTTTTATATTTCAACTTTAAACAATTGAACATCACCATAATAAAGAATGCATTCACCTGTTAGAGTTTTCGCAGTAACCAAATATAAAACAACATCTTGCTTTTCGGTTGATTTAAATGCGATTGTTGTTTTCTTTTCTGTTCCAACCATAAAGTTTGAAGCAGTATTCACTTTTTTGTCATTTTGTTTTAAAACAAACTTAGATG
>USJH01000014.1 GCA_900554955.1 uncultured Clostridia bacterium
TTCGTGGAAAACTGAAGTTGCATCAACAACCTATATGACAACAACGGTTACACCGGCAAATTTAACAAAAATCTCATTTGAGACAGTGGCTCCAACTGGCTATTCACAAATCGGAAGACTTTCAACAAAACTTCAAGTTTATGCAAATGATACAAATGCAAACGAAATTGCATTTGTGTTTAACAAGATTGTTACACCTGCAAATTGTGAAAAATTGTTCTATGGGCTCACAAATGTTAAAACAATTTTGTTTAACACTTTTGACACTTCAAAAGCAACAACATTTGCGTCAATGTTCCAAAATTGTTTGGCGCTTATAAGCATTGATTTAAGTTCGTTTGAAACCCCACTTATAACAAGCATGGCTTCAATGTTCAATGGCTGTGAAAAACTTACATCTGCAAACCTTTCAGGAATTTCAACAAGCAATGTTACGAATATGGAATCGTTGTTCAGTGGCTGTGTAAAGCTTGGATCAATTTCATTCTCGTTCGATACTGCAAATGTTACAAAAATGAATTCAATGTTCGCTGATTGTGCAACTCTTACAATTTTGAATTTTAATGAAGATATTTTTGACACTTCAAATGTTGAAACAATGGCATCAATGTTCTCGGGTTGTTCAAAACTTCAAACAATCACTTGGGGCACCAATTTCAGCACAAGCAAAGTTACAGACATTTCATATATGTATTATCAATGCACAAGCTTAACAGAACTTGATCTTTCAAAATTTGATTTTTCAAAAGTTACATCTTTTGATAATGCATTTGACCTTGGAGACAATAAGGCTATTGAGTCTATCAATGGACAAATCAAGGCGAACCCAACACAAAAAATTCCTATCACTTGTGACATGACTGTTGGATATTGGTCATATAGCGATGGGGGAATTGTTGACTCGATGTATGTTTATACTTCTGGTAAATATTCATATATAAGAAGACATGAAACAACGTTCTTGTCAAGCTGGAAGAATTATTATAGTGGATATGCAAATATCAAATCGATAACTTTCTCAAGCACGGTTCCTGGCAGTTCATATACATTGAATTCAATAAATGTTGGAACAGGAATTAAAACCTATGTTAACAGTGCAACGAAAGAAGTTATATTCTCGTTTATTGGAACTATCTATGCTCCAATAGATTGTTCAAACTTGTTCTATAACTGCTCAGGTATGGAAAAAATCGTGTTTAACAATTTCAACACATCTAAAACAACAAACATGAAGCAAATGTTTTCGGTTTGCACTTCGTTAACATCGATTTGGTGCCCATTCTTTAACACATCAAATGTTACAACAATGAGCCAGATGTTCCAACGTTGTGAAAGCTTAACATCGCTTGATCTGTCAAGTTTTAAAACTTCATCGGTTAAAAGCTTCAGTTGGATGTTCCATGGTTGCAGTGCACTTAAAACCCTTAATCTTTCAAGCGGGTTTACAAGTGAAAAAGCAACTGATGTGAGTTGGATGTTCAACGGTTGCTCTGCTCTTGAAAAACTTGATTTGAGCAGCATGGACTTGTCTGCACTTTCAACAACTTCAAGCGACACCTATAATGGTATGCTTAACTTTACAACAAGTTCAAATCTCTACTATTTCAAGACTCCTAAAAATTCACCGGTAGTGATCACTCCAACATATAACAAATCAACCACAACAGATGTGAAGTGGTATAAACTTTCAACCTATTCATATTCAACCACATCAACAATCAAAGTTCCTGCAAACAGCGCAAGTGTTGAATATCGCAAAGGTTTCATTTTAACAGCAAAAGCGACTGAAGGAACAATCTCTCAAACAATTGGTTGGATGGGTTCTGGCGAATCTGCAACAAAAATTGTTTCAGATGGCGATGTTTTTGGAAGACTTCCAACAATAACGAAAGATGAATATAGACTGAGATATTGGCACATTAACGGTGGCTCAAGCATTGATGAAACATCGGTTGTAAGTCTTTCAAGCATGACAAAAAGAGAGATTTGCCCAGAGTTTAGGGTAAATACTGCTTTGTTCCCATCTGATTGGCAAAATCAAATTGCAACTTCAGACCGAATGAACATAAAAATTCAGCCATATACAATTTCTTCAATAATGTTCCTTAAAATGCCACAATTCAGTTCATATGGTGTTTCAGATCATACATTCTATGGCTTTATTGAAAACGTTTCAGTTTATGCAAAGGAAACAGATGGAAGATATTCGGTTGTATTCACATATGGAAACTATGGCGAAATTTGGGCGCCTGAAAATTGTGCAAGAATGTTTGCAATGCTTAATGTGAAAACCTATGTGTTCAGCAACTTTGTTGGAACAATGATTCGTTATGCTGACTATATGTTTAACCATAATGATGTTTTGGAAACCATTGACATGAGCCGGGTGGATATAAGCAATGTTCAAAGTGCATATGAACTGTTTGACTTTGGAAGTGCTCCAATTTCTTTATTTAAAACGCCTTTAAAAACCCCAGCATTTACTATTTCAATCACTTCTAAATATGATCTTTATGCGGCAAAAGCAGATGGAACTCCTGCAACAGCGGCTGTAAAAACTCTTTCTGCATCAATGAAACAAAGTATAACATTAAAAAGAGTGTTCACTTTGGTGTTCCATGCTGCGCCATATAATTCGCTTGGAATATCATCACAAACTGGAACATTCTCGACAACAACAGGCTATACGATCAGCGGTTCAACCGCATATATGCGAGTGTTCGCAGGTTCAATTGTCTCAATGGCTCCGAAGTTCACACCGCCAAGCGGATATTCTGGATATACTTGGAAAACATCAAGTGGTGGAAGTTTCTCAACAATTACAATAATATCTGAAAATCTTGAGTTTTATCCAGTTTATACATAGCAAAAATCATTAAACAAAAAAACACCAGTTCAATTCTGGTGTTTTTTGTTTCCAATTTTAATATAAAATATTAAATTAAAAAAAGAGTGAATATTTGTTTGACAATATGTGGGGTGAAGGTGATACAATGCTTATTGTAAAATATTATGGAAATTTGTCATTAAAATGACATTTTTTCAAAAAAGAAGGTTGCATAAAGTGAAAAGAATTCTAAAGAAAATGTTGTTATATGTTTCATTTTCGTTGATGAGCTTTGCTCTTATTTTTTGCCTTGGATTTAATGCATTTTGTGTTCAAGATGCAATGGCAGATGCCGTGAATGGCGGCGGACTTTATGTTGGAAAATCTTCAACCCTCAACTATGAAGGGAAAAGAAATCTTTCAGGTTTCATTGCTTCAAGCAATGGTGGGGGAATATATAACATTGGAACATTAAACCTTAATGGTGGAACCATTTCCGCAAATAAAGCAGTGTCGGGTGGCGGGGTATATTCTGATGGAACATTCACCATGAATGGTGGAACCATTTCAGATAACGAAGCATCAAATGGCGGTGGAATATATGGCTATTCGAGCGGTTCTTTAACTGTTAATGATGGTTCTATTTCTGGAAATAAAGCAACATCAAATGGTGGTGGCGGAATTTATCTTGATGCTTGTGGTATGGATTTTGAAAATGGTTCAGTAACAGGAAACACCTCATCAAATTATGGTGGTGGAATTTATGTAACAAATTCAGCAGAAGTAATTTTTGCAGATGGAACAATTTCTGGAAACAGTGCTAAATTTGGTGGTGGGTTATACATTGATTCCGGACTTTTCACTTTGGGCGGAGGAACAATCTCTGGTAACACTGCAAAATCAGGTGCTGGTGTATATGTTAAATCAAAATTCGTGATGAAGGGTGGAACAGTTGTAAACAATACAAGCACGGGTTCAGATTATAACATTTATGCTTATAGAAATTCAGAAGTTTATCTTTTGAAAGGAACGGCAAACGGCGTTATTGGTGGAAATGGAACAATCTATTTTGAAAGAGCTTTTGATTTTGACGGAACTTATAACTTGAAAAGTTATGGTTCTTTGGTTTTGGAAGATTATAACGGAACAACTCCAAAGCTCAATCTTGTTGTTGAAGAAAGAGAAGGAACCTTTTTAACATTTCAAGGAAGCACAACAACTCCAAACATGTCAAACATAACCATTTCTGGTTATGATAGCAATAGCTATGAAATTACAAAAACACTTTCTGGCACAACCTGGACTTTCAAAATGAGCAAAAAAGTTATTCCAGGTTTGTTTACTAAAACTTGGAGAGATGAAGTTTCTTCAATTTTAAGCTTGACTTCGTTTGACAGTGTTGAAAGAATTCAATTTAGATATCAAGATTCTGTAGAATTACAAGGTAGTGATTTTTATTGTCCACATAAAACAAGTTATAATCAATATGGAACAATGACTACCGGAATTAAGGTTTTTTCTTGTTCAAGTAAAGATTGTATAATTTTTATGTATGATAAACCGATAATTGCAGACATGAACATGGAAAGTGCATTTGCAAATCTGAATGTTGAGTCTATAATTTTTGAGAATTTTGATACAAGCAAAACCGAGAATATGGCTGGAATGTTTTATAGGTGCAGAAATTTGACCAGACTTGATTTGTCTAGTTTTAAAACTAAAGAAGTTCAGTCATTCGAGGCAATGTTTCAAGATTGCAATGGGCTGCAAAGTCTTGATTTATCGAAGTTTAATATGATTGGGACCGCAGATGTGACAGGAATGTTGAATTTTAAAACAACAGGTCTTCAATATCTTTACACGCCGGCAGAAACTAATGGTTTATCAATTCAAATTGGGAAAACCGCGACACCGATGTATGATGCCGTTGCAAACAATACGGATATGAGCTTTAATAAAACATATTCAGTTCTTCCGAGCGGTGAAGAAGGAAGCAGGACATATGTTGCAACACCCCTTAAGGCAAATTTATCAAATCAAGGGGTTTTGGAAGATAATAAAAATATTCTTATCAACTGCATCAAAGATATATTGAACAATTCTTCTTTTTCGGGCGTAAAAATTCATGTGAAATTTGCTTTTGAAGCACCTGTATTTTATCACAATGTTACAAATGGAAATGGAAATGTTAAAATTTATATGCATAAGCGTGGTGATGTTGTCTATTTTACTGTTGTAAATCCCGAATTGTTTGTTATTGCTAATGATGCTGGAGGAATGTTTGCTGCTGATACTGATTCGTGTTTCGAAAAAGTGTCATATTATACATTTCAAAATTTCTTTACAGGTTATACAACTTCAATGAAAGGAATGTTTTTAGGCTCGACAAGTCTTGAACGTATTTATGGATTTCAAAATTTCCACACAGAACAAGTTAGAGAAGCTCAGGGAATGTTTTATGGCAGTGGAATAAAATCATTGGGTTTTTATAAGCTTAAATTTGATAATTTGTCCAATGCTTCACAAATGTTTTATTATTGTGTGGATATTATATCATTGAACATGTCGTATGTAGATCTTTCACACATGTCCAGTGGGTTTGATGATATGTTTTTGTTTAATGGTGGGAATTCGAGCTTACCAATTGCACTGCAATATTTTGCAACACCATTTAACAATGCTCAAACAATGGCTCTTGGAGTTCCGACACCATTCATAAACGAAGATACCGGTGAAGAAGTTTCACATCTTAACGCAAATTTACAATCTTCATTATCCCTTAGAAGGGATGTTTCAACTTTCAGAGATAATAATAAAACCTCTTCTTCCAACCTTGAAAAGCTTGACCTTTGGGCTGGATATTCAGCACTCACTTTTGTTTATGTAAGTGCAATTGCATATCCTGGCATTGAGTGGAAAAGAAGAAAGGAAAAAAATATTAAGAAATAATAAAAACAAAAATTGAAAAATAAAAAGACACATGAAAATGTGTCTTTTTTTGTCCCCTTACAAAGAAGATGAATTAAGTGTAAATATTTATTTTGGTTTTTGTGTTAAGATTTAAAACCTGCATAGAATATGTTTTTTTAATTTTGGCATTAGAAATTAAACCAGATGGGGAAAACGTCTTAAATTTGCAATTTTATGCCTTAAAATGCAAGTTTGTTTTGAATATATGCAGGAACATCTGCAATGTTCATTCTGATTTGTTCCATTGTGTCACGATCACGAAGGGTGACAGTGTTGTCTTCAAGAGTTGTAAAGTCAATTGTCATGCAAACTGGGGTTCCAATTTGGTCTTGACGGCGATATCTCTTTCCAATTGAGCCAGCTTCATCATAGGTGCACATAAAGTGTTTTTGAAGATTTTTATAAATTTCTTTTGCTTTTTCGCTCAAATTCTTTTGAAGTGGGAGAACGGCAACTTTATATGGTGCAAGGCAAGGTTCAAAGTGCATCACAATTCTTGTGTCGCCACCTTCCAAAGTTTCTTCGTCATATGCATTGCAAAGAGTTGCAAGAACAAGACGGTCGCAACCAATTGAATATTCAATGTCGTGTGGAATATATTTTTCGTTGGTTACAGGGTCGATATATTGCATGCTCTTTCCACTGAATTCTTGGTGACGAGAAAGGTCATAGTTTGTTCGGTTGTGAATTCCGTTAAGTTCGCTCCAGCCGATAGGGAAGTTATATTGAATGTCGCAAGCGGCTTTTGCATAGTGTGCAAGTTTGTCGTGGTCTTTGAATCGGAGATCTTCTTGTTTGAAACCAAGGTCAAGCAAAAATTGCATTGCTTTTTGTTTATATTCGTTATAATATTTCTCGCTATCTTCACCCTTGCAGAAGAATTGATGTTCCATTTGTTCGAATTCAATTGTTCTGAAAATAAAGTTTCCTGGGGTGATTTCATTTCTGAAAGCTTTACCAATTTGTGCAATTCCGAATGGAATTTTTGCACGTGTTGTTCTTTGAACGTTCAAGAAGTTTACAAATTCACCTTGTGCAGTTTCTGGACGAAGATAAATTTTGTTTTGACCTTCTTCAGTAACACCACGAGAAGTTTCAAACATAAGGTTAAATTGACGAATTGGTGTCCAATTGTGTTTTCCACATTTTGGGCAGTTCACTTTGTGTTCTTCAATGAATGCTTGCATTTCATCGGTTGTCATTTTGTCTGGAATAATGCCAGAGATTTTGTGTTTTGCACAATATTCTTCAATAAGATTGTCAGCTCTTTCTCTCATTTTGCATTCTTTGCAATCCATTTTAGGGTCGGCAAAGCTTGTTGTGTGTCCAGATGCTTCCCAAACACGTGGATTCATCAAGATTGCAGCATCAACACCAAAAGAGTTTTCGCTTTCTTGAACAAAGCGTTTCCACCATGCTTTTTTAATGTTGTTTTTAAGTTCTACACCAACAGGGCCATAGTCCCAGGTGTTTGCAAGACCATCGTAAATGTCGCTTCCTGGATAAACAAATCCGCAACCTTTACAGTGGTTTACAAGTTTTTCCATTGTTAATTTTTGTTCCATTTTTTTTCTCCTTTATTTTGCCTAGAAAAACAAAACCCTAGGCTGAAAAATAGCCTAGGGACGATACACATTGTACCGCGGTTCCACCCTAATTTGTGAAAACCACACACTTTAAAAAGCTCGCTTACGTTTGAGCACACGTTTGCTCGGGAGTTGCCAGTTCCGTCATTGCAATTAAAATTATAAACTTGCTTATCAAAAAAGTCAACGTTTTTATTTCAAAAAAATATTTAAACATATGTTTGAATGGTTGATATTATAAAAAAATAATGATAAAATAAATGTTATCTGGAAACAATAAACAAAGGAGAAAACTTTGGAGTTTAAAATTCATTCAAAATTTAAGCCAACTGGCGACCAACCTGAAGCAATTGAAAGCCTTGTCCAAGGCATTAAAGATGGGCTTCGAGAACAGGTTTTGCTTGGAGTTACCGGAAGTGGTAAAACTTTTACCATGGCAAACATTATTGAAAAAGTGCAACGACCAACAATTGTAATTGCACACAACAAAACCCTTGCTGCTCAACTTTGCAACGAGCTTCGAGAGTTTTTTCCTGAAAATTCTGTAAACTATTTTGTTTCATATTATGACTATTATCAACCTGAAGCATATATTGTTTCATCTGACACCTATATTGAAAAAGACCTTGCAATTAATGATGAAATTGACAAGCTTCGTCACAGTGCAACATGTTCGCTTTTTGAAAGGAAAGATGTCATTATTGTTGCATCGGTTTCTTGCATCTATGGTTTGGGTGAACCAAGCGAATATCAAAGCCTTGCAATCTCGCTTCGCCCAGGAATGCAAATTTCAAGAGACAAGGTGATAGAAAAGCTTGTTGACAACCAATATAAACGAAACGACATTGATTTTAACCGTGGAGATTTCCGTGTTCATGGTGATGTTTTGGAAGTTTTTCCAGCTTCATCAAGTGATCACTCAATCCGAATCGACTTTTTTGGTGACGAAATTGACAATATATATGAAGTTGAAGCAATAAGCGGTCATGTTGTTTCAAAACTTTCGCACACAGCAATATATCCAGCATCACACTATGTTTCAAGCCCTGAAAAAATGGAAGGGTGCTTAAAGCAAATTGAAGAAGACATGCAAAAAGAAGTGAAGGCTTTTGAAGATGCCGGAAAACCAGTTGAAGCAATGCGACTTAAACAACGAACCAGCTATGACATTGATATGATGCGTGAGATGGGCTATGTTAATGGGGTTGAGAACTATTCTCGCTATTTTGACGGAAGAAAACCAGGCGAAGCACCATATTGCTTGCTTGATTATTTCCCAGATGACTATTTAATGATTATAGACGAAAGCCACATGACACTTCCACAAATTCGAGCAATGTATAATGGCGATCGTGCAAGAAAAGACAATTTGGTTGGCTATGGTTTCAGACTGAAAAGTGCCTATGATAACCGTCCACTTAAATTTGACGAGTTTGAAAGAAAAATTGACCAACTTATTTGTGTTTCTGCAACCCCTGGTCCATATGAAATGGAACATGCAGACAATGTTGCAGAGCAAATTATTCGTCCAACCGGACTTTTAGACCCTGAAATTGTCGTAAGGCCGGTTAAAGGTCAGGTTGATGATTTAATTGGAGAACTCAACAAAACGATTGCAAGTGGTGGAAGAGCTCTTGTAACAACACTTACAAAGAAGATGGCAGAAAATCTTTCAACCTATCTTGAAGAAAACGGAATTAAAACAACCTATCTTCACAGCGAAATTAAAACCATGGAAAGAATGGAAGTCATAAACAGTCTTCGCCGTGGTGAAAGTGATGTTTTGGTTGGAATTAACCTTCTTCGTGAAGGGCTTGACCTTCCAGAAGTAAAGCTTGTTGCAATTCTTGATGCCGACAAAGAAGGCTTTTTAAGAAGTGAAGGGGCTTTAATTCAAACAATCGGACGTGCTGCCCGAAATGCAGAAGGCAGAGTTATTATGTATGGTGACATTATCACCGATTCAATGAAACGTGCAATTGACGAAACCAACAGAAGAAGAAAAATTCAAACCGAATATAACAAAAAACATGGAATTGTTCCAAAAACAATTGTGAAAGAAATTCGAGATGGAATTTCAATTTCAACAAAACTTGAAACAAAAGTCAAAATGTCTGAAAAAGACAAAGAAAAAGCAATCAAAGAACTTGAAAAAGAGCTTGATGCAGTTGTTAAAGACCTTGATTTTGAAAAGGCAATTGAGCTTCGTGACAAGATTTTGGAACTTAAAGGCGAACAGCCAAAAATAATAAAAACAGGTGGAAAATGGAAAAGACAATCAAAATAACTGGAGCAAGGGAGAATAACCTTAAAAACGTTAATCTTGAAATTCCAAGAAACAAACTTGTTGTTTTCACTGGGCTTTCAGGTTCGGGCAAAAGCTCACTTGCTTTTGACACAATTTTTGCAGAAGGACAAAGGCGATATATGGAATCGCTCTCTTCCTATGCAAGGCAGTTTTTGGGGCAAATGCAAAAACCAGATGTTGACAATATTGAAGGACTTTCACCAGCAATTGCGATTGATCAAAAAACAACATCGGCAAACCCACGTTCAACGGTTGGAACAATCACTGAAATTTATGACTATTTAAGACTTTTGTTTGCACATGTTGGTGTTCCATATTGTCCAAATTGTCATTTGCCAATTAAACCAAACACAGTTGATGCAATTGTTTCACAAACCCTTAAAGCGGAAGAAGGAAGCAAAGTTTTAGTCATTGCGCCAATTGTTCGTGGAAAGAAAGGTGAATTTGTAAAACTTTTTGAAGGTTTCAAGAAAAGCGGATATGTTCGTGTGAAAGTTGATGGCGAGATTTATACTCTTGACGAAGAAATCAAACTTGACCGTCAGAAAAAACATGACATTTCGGTTGTTGTTGACCGTTTGGTTATTCGTGAAGATGTTAAAACAAGGCTCACCGACAGCATTGAAACGGCATTAAAACTTGCAGATGGCATTGTCACAATTGTGATAAACGACCAAGAAAAATTCTATTCAACAAAACACAGTTGCAGTGAGTGTGGTTTTGCATTTTCAGAAATTTCACCACGACTTTTCTCTTTTAACACACCATTTGGTGCATGCCCAGAATGTTCTGGAATTGGCTATAAAATGATTATTGATGAAAATTTGGTTGTAAAACACCCAGAACTTTCAATCGCACAAGGAGCAATTTCAGTTTCAGGTTGGACAGACGGCGGTTTTTCAAAAATGTATATGAATGCACTTGCGAAAAAATATAAATTCAGTTTAAACACTCCGTTTGTTGAGCTTCCAAAAGAAATTAAAGACATCATTTTTTATGGAACAAATGGGGAGCAACTTGATCTTGAATATAGCTCAGATCGTTTTTCTGGTGAATATAAGGGCGAGTTTGAAGGCATAATCAACAACCTTATGCGCCGTTATCGTTCGTCACAAAGTGATTTTATCAAGCAAGATATTGAAAGATATATGATTCCAACACCTTGTGATCTATGTCATGGAAAACGTTTAAGCAAAGAAGCACTTTCTGTTCTTATTGAAGGCAAAAACATTGCAGACGTAACTGATATGTCGGTTGTTGAACTTGGCTTGTGGCTTGATGGTTTGAATTTGTCGGCAAAGGAAAAGAAAATCAGTGCCGACATTATCAAAGAAATAAAAGCACGTGCAAAGTTTTTGAAAGATGTTGGGCTTGAATATCTCAATCTTTCAAGAACGGCGGGCACATTGTCTGGTGGGGAAGCACAAAGAATCAGGCTTGCATCTCAAATTGGAAGCGCACTTGTTGGTGTTCTTTATGTTCTTGACGAACCAAGCATTGGACTTCACCCACGTGACACTCAAAAACTTATCAAAACTCTTGAACATCTTCGTGATCTTGGCAACAGTGTGATTGTTGTTGAACATGACGATGAAACAATCAAATCTGCCGACTTTATTGTTGATGTTGGTCCAAAGGCTGGTGTGCATGGTGGTGAAATTGTTGCAACAGGAACGGTTCAAGACATTATCAATTGCGAAAAATCAATCACCGGGCAATATTTGTCTGGCAGAAAAAAGATTGAAATTCCAAAGAAACGCAAACAACCAGACGGAAGATATATCAAAATTATGGGTGCAAGTGAGCACAATCTAAAAAATATAGATGTAAAGTTTCCGGTTGGGCTTTTGACAGTTGTTACTGGTGTTTCAGGAAGTGGAAAAAGTTCGCTTGTGAACGACATTTTATATCCCGTTCTTGCAACAAAGCTTAATGGGGCAACAAAGCTTTATGAAGGCAAAAATAAAGGTGTTGTTGGAACTGAATATCTTGATAAAGTTGTTGTTATAGACCAAACTCCAATTGGAAGAACTCCACGTTCGAACCCTGCAACATATACTGGGCTTTTCACTCCAATTCGTGAACTTTTTGCTTCAACTCAAGATGCAAAAGTTCGTGGATATACTGCAAGTCGTTTCAGTTTTAACGTGAAGGGCGGAAGATGTGAAGCTTGCGGCGGTGACGGTCTTCATAAAATAGAAATGCACTTCTTGCCAGACGTATATGTAACATGTGACGAATGTCATGGCAAACGCTATAACAGTGAAACTCTTGAAGTTAAATATAAAGGCAAAAGCATTAATGATGTTTTGGAAATGACGGTTGAAGATGCATTAAAATTGTTTGAAAACATTCCATCAATTGCAAACAAACTTCAAACTCTTTATGATGTTGGTCTTTCATATATAAAACTTGGTCAAAGTGCAACAACTCTTTCGGGTGGTGAAGCTCAAAGAGTTAAGCTTGGAACCGAGCTTGCAAAACGTGCAACTGGCAAAACCATGTATATTCTTGATGAACCAACAACCGGTCTTTCAACCTATGACGTCCATAAACTTACAAAAATTTTGCAACGTTTGGTTGAAGGCGGAAACACTGTAGTAGTAATTGAGCATAACCTTGATGTTATCAAAATTGCTGACCACATTATAGACCTTGGTCCAGAAGGTGGCGACAAAGGTGGAACAATTGTTTGTGAAGGAACTCCTGAAGAAGTTGCAAAATGCAAGGAGAGTTATACTGGTCAAGCATTAATTTCGGCTCTCTGCCGAACCGCCGAGAATTAGACACGCACC
>USJH01000015.1 GCA_900554955.1 uncultured Clostridia bacterium
AAAAACCCCCACCCGCCGGTTCCCATGCAAGAACCGCACGAATTTTTTCAAAACGATTTGAAGCCATCATCATTCCAACACCGGTTCCACAAACCAAAAGTCCTTTTGAGCCCTTGTTTTTTAAAACTTGATTGCAAACTGCTTCTGCTTGAACCGGATAGTTTTTATGATCTTCTTCATCATCTTTAGGAATGTTAACTTCATATCCTTGTTCGGTTAATGTTTCATCAAGATGAAGAGCAAGTTTTTCACCCCTTCTGTCATACCCAAGAAAAATTTTCATTATATCTTCCCTGCCTTTATTAAATTTTCAACAATTTTATCAGATGCTTTATCCAAAACATATGCACATTCACTATAACTTCTTGTTCCAAAACCATATGGATCAGGGACATTATATCCAACAACTTCACGCATTGAATATACCTTATAAAAACATTTATCATTTCTGAGATATTGTTTTTGTTCGTCAGTCATGGTTATCACCGTATCTGCTCGCTCTAAAGCCTTGCTGGTTAGTTGTGTTGGCTTATGTCGAATGACAAGATTTTGCGGCTTCAAAGCATCTCTTGCAAGTTTTGTCACTTTGTCGCCATTATGCACACTGAGCCCCGCACTTTTAATTTCAGCTTGCTTTCCAGCAAGTTTAAGCTTTTCCTTCAAAATGGTTTCAAGCATCGGACTTCTGCAAGTGTTACCAGTGCAAACCAAAAGAATTCTATACATATTTTTCACCTATAAATAGCATAGCAAAACCCACAAAAAAAGTCAACAAATTAAATAAGCAACATTAAAATGCATAATTTTGACGAAAAATGTATATTCTAGTAATAGCAGGAGAGTAAAAATGAACAATATCCCTTCAAGTTTCATGGGCTATAATAAACAGGCAGTAAACCAAATTATTAAAGAAAAAGACAATAAATTATCTCTGCAACAAGAAGATATAAACTATCTTAGAAATGAAATTTTAAGGCTTGAAAAAACTGTAAAAAATAAGAAAAAATAATATTCATAAAAATTGTAAATTTATTCATTTTAATTTTCCTGCTTTCCACCTTTTTGTCACAACGAAATTGTTGTGACATTTTTTATTTTGTAAAAAACACATTAAAATATTTATAGGTGATGCAACTTTACTATTTTTCTTTTATTGTTTAAACAAAATAAAAAGCAGTGGTTCCCCTGCTTTTAAAAATTATTGTTTTTGATTTGAAATTATGCCAAGACCTTCAGGAGTAAGCAAGAAAATGTTTCCAGCAACTCTTTTAATTGAACCATTCACAGCATAAACCGCGCCACTTGAAAAATCAAGCATGCGTTGAGCTTCATCGTCACCAATGCCGTCAAGATTAAGCATTACAGATTCGCCTTGTTTTAAATAGTCGATAAGTTGTTTAACTTCTCCATAACTTTTTGGATAGAAGAAAACAATATTTTTATTTCCATATGTATTCATTGATGTTTGACCATATGACTGACCGTCATATCCCCCATAAGATTGCCCACTATATTGACCATCAAAAGTTTGTTGCTCTGGTTCGTCATGTGGGAAAGAAGTTTCTGAAATTGGTTGGCGTGGAGCTGGAGTTTGTTCTTCCTCTTCTTCGCCAGTTTGTTTTTGCAAACTTGCATTTTTTGCTCGTTGTTTTTCAAGCTTCTTCGCCATTTTCTCTTGCTTTTTGATTTCTTTCATTTTACGTTTTTCTTCAGCAAGAGCTTCAGCACTTTCATTTGCCCCTTCTTCGCCTTCAAAACCAATACCTTTCATTAACCAATTCATCAAGCCCATTTTCGTTTCTTCCTTTTGTTAGTGTATTTATTATAACAAATAATATAAATTTTACAAATAAAATTTTAAACAATGTTCGATTTTCTGTGATTTTATCTAATTTTATTTATATTTTCATTCATATTTATCCACATTTCCACCATAATCACAAATCCATTTTTCATTATGCTGTCCGCTTTTCCAGATTTATAAATCTCATTTGAAACATTCTCAAAAGTTTTTTCAACCATCAAAAGCATTGTTGAAACTTCAACTGAAAGACTTTTAAGCAAACTTTTCTTGCTCTTTGTGTTGCTGATTTTTCCCAACAAATTTTCACTTTCAATTTTGTTCTTTTCAAGCCATCTATAAAACTCTGCATCTGAAATTTTAGACTTTGAATATAAAATTATATTGTCATAAAAATCATGAGCCACATTTGAAATAAACTTATATGCCTCAAAAAGTTCTATATTTGCCACAATTTCAGATTGAGCTTTTCTTTTTATTTTCGGCACAGTTCTTTCAACAATTTCAACTTCAAGACCATATGGAACACTTGAAACAATTTTTTCTGCAACAAATTTTGTTTTATATGCAAAACCAACAATTTCATATTCTCCGCCATCATAAAAAACATAGCCAGCGCCACCCGAGTTTTTAACTTTGTTTTTTAAATATTCAACATTGTTTTTATTTTTTGTTTTTTCAAGCACAACATAATAAAATGTTTGTTCGCAAAAAACTTTTCTATTTTTATTTTTAAACAAGAATGGTGCAATAAAAGCACAAACAAAAAGCACACATAAAAATATCAACAATAAAAAAATCACAAGCTTTAAAGCCTGATTTCCCCGCTCGTTGCGAGGCATATAGAATTTTTGATATGTCACTCTTTCTTGCACTTGAAATTTTCCTTTTATATAATGCAATTGTGCTTCGTCACAAACACTTTTTTTGTGACAATCTTTGCCACCAAGTTGCAATTTTCCTTTTTGTTAAATTTTATGGCAAAAGCATAATGAATATGAAGGAGAAAATCATGAATATTAAACCATTATTTGACCGAATTGTGATTTCTGAAACAACAGCCGACCAAACTGAAAGCGGAATTTTTCTTGGAAAACACGATTCAGAAGGAATTAAAACCGGAACAGTTCTATTTGTGCCAACAGGCGAAGAAAATGCCGATGGGAAAAAACTTATTCTTCAAGTGAACAAAGGTGACAAAGTTCTTTTCAACAAATATTCAGGTGTTGAAGCCATCGTTGACAAAAAACCACTTATTTTTATTCGTCAAACCGACATATTGGCAGTGTTAGATAACTAGCAAAGGAGAAAATTTTATGAGCAAAAAAATTTTATATGGAACAGATGCAAGAAATGCACTTGAAAACGGGGTGAAAAAAGTTGCCGATGCCGTTCGGCTTACACTTGGACCACGTGGAAGAAATGTGGTTCTTGAAAGGAAATACACTTCCCCACTTATCACAAACGATGGGGTTACAATTGCAAAAGACATTGAACTTGCCGACCCATTTGAAAATCTCGGCGCAAACCTTTTAAAGCAAGCAAGCACAAAAACAAATGAGCTTGCAGGCGACGGAACAACAACTGCAACCATTCTTGCATGCTTCATTATAAGTGAAGGGCAAAAATGCCTTACACTCGGAAAAAGTCCAACACTTCTTAAAAAAGGAATTGAAAAGGCAACAGAAGTTATTGTAAACAACCTTATTAAAAACAGCAAGCCTACTAAATCTTATTCTGATATAGAAAGGGTTGCAACAATCTCTTCTGGTGACCCCGAAATTGGAAAAATTGTTGCAAGTGCAATGGAAAAAGTTGGAAGAGATGGCACACTTGTTCTTGGCGACAGTCAAACCGACAAAACAAACGTTGAAATTGTTGAAGGAATGAGTTTCGACCGTGGTTTTTTAAGCCCATATTTCGCAACTGACACTGAAAAAATGCAATGTGTATTGTCAGATGCATATATTCTTGTTACTGATAAAAAGATCAACACCATTGCCGAACTTTTGCCTGTTTTAGAACAAGTTATGCAAACCGGCAAACCACTTTTCATCATTGCTGAAGACATTGAACAAGATGCACTTTCTGCTCTTGTTTTAAACAAACTTCGTGGAACAATTCTTTCATGTGCTGTTCGTGCCCCACTTTTCGGTGACAAACGAAAAGAAACACTTGAAGATATTGCAGTTTTGACAGGTGCTACCTTTGTCTCAACATTATATGAAAACTTTTCTCAAGTTGATTTGAATTGTCTTGGAAAAGCTAAAACAATTAAAGTTTCAAAAGACCAAACATCAATCATTAATGGTTATGGCAGTCCTGAAAAAATTGAAGAACTAAAAAATAAAATCAGAAATTTACAACTTTCAGCAACCGACGAATATGACAAAAACCGACTTTCAGAAAGACTTGCAAAACTTTGCCAAGGAATCGGAGTTATTAAAGTTGGCGCAAAAACTGAAGTTGAATGTGCCGAGAAAAAACTTAGGATTGAAGATGCTCTGTCAGCATCAAAAGTAAGCCTTGAAAAAGGAATTGTCACCGGTGGCGGAACTGCATATTTAAAAGCAAAACAAGAACTTCTTGCACTTTCTGAAACTTTGGAAAATGAAGAAAAAATTGGTTGCGAAATTATATTAAAAGCAATCGAATCACCAATCCGCCAAATTGCTGAAAATGCCGGAGTAAATGCAAATGAAATTTTAAATTATCTTGCTTCCGAGCAAAACCCAAACATCGGATATGATGCACTTAACCTTAAATTTGTTGACATGTTCGAAGCCGGAATTGTTGACCCAACACAAGTTGAAATTTCCGCTCTTGAAAATGCAGTAAGCATTGCAACAACCCTTCTTTCAACCGAATGTTTGGTTGTTGATGACAACACTCAAAAAGAATAAACAAAAAAGACTTGGTTTTTCCAAGTCTTTTTTTTATTTCTTTCCCATAAGGTCAGACATGATGTCTTCAAGGCTGTCAGTTGGATTTAATGCTTCTTCAAAGTCAAAACCACTTGCACCTTTTGGTGGATAAACTGAAGATTTTGCTTTTTTACTTGCAAGTTTTTCAGCTTCTGATTTTTTAGGACGACCACGACCACGAGTCGCATTGTCACCAATTTTCATGTTAAATTCAAGAACAAGTTTATCAAACCTTCCATCAAGTTCGCTTTTCTTCTTCTCTTTAACAACTCCAAGGCGGTTGATTTCTTCAAGATGTGCCTTTTCGGCGGGCGAAACAGGTTCTTCAAAGCCCGATTGCATGTCAACCATTTGATTTATCACAGTTGTAAGTTCTTCTTTAAATTCGTCAAGTTTTGCCTTGTCAAGAGCTTGATATTTTTCTGAAAGTCCAGCAAAAAAATCTTCCCACTTTTCTGAAAGGCGAGCAAGACGTTCAATTTCCATTGCACACTTTGATCTTGTTGTAGATTCAATATATTTTGCTTTTCTTTCAGCAATTGTCAAAAGTCTTGCAGTTGATTTTTCTTTTTGCTTGCTTGCTTCAAGTTCTTTTGTAAGATTTTTATTAATTTGCTTTTCTTTTTCAAGCCTTTCAGCCTGTTTTGACAAAGCAATTTCACTGTCTGTCATAAGCTTTCTTACATATTCATCAACTTCAATTTGTGTGTAATACTTTTTCTGTTTCATCTTTTTTTCCTTTATTTTTAAGTTCTTTCACTAAAACATATACAAAAACTCCAATTCCGCAAGCAATCATCACAAAGCTCATGAGCTGTGAAATTGGCAAAGAACCAAGTTTTAAAATATACTCCGACTGTCTTCTTGTTTCCAAAATTGCACGGATTGTGCCATAATAAACAAGATAGGTTCCAAGGCACAAGCCTTTTTGCTTTGTAAACCAATAAATGCAAATCAGTCCAACAAAACCCAAAACGTCTAAAACACTTTCATAAAAGAACAATGCTTCATAAAACGTTCCATCAATGTTAACGGCATATGGGAAAAATTGAAGTGATGGATTTGTCACAACCTGACCATATACTTCGCCGTTTGCAAAGTTCCCCCATCTTCCAATTCCTTGTGCTAAAATAAGCATTGTTACAATAAGGTCGGCAACTTCAAGAAAATTGCGTTTTCTTATAAGACACAAAATAATAATTCCGATAAGACCACCAATAATCGCACCAATAATGCTCATTCCGCCTTCACGAAACTTGAAATAGTCTGCAATGGTAAGCCCGCTGTCAAATAAAACCGAGAAAAGCCTTGCAGATAAAATGCCAAGTGGCAAAATTGCGACAATAATTTCATATGGCAAATTTGGACTCAATTTTTTTCTTTTGCAAAGCAGAAAAGAGAGCCCAAACACCAACATAATTGCAAACGTAATGATAATTCCATACCAATAAATTGGCATTCCAAAAACGGTGAAAGCAACTCTGTTCAATGTTAAGTTTTCAAATAAATTCGTCATAATATTATTATAATAAATCATAAAAAATATGTCAACAAACAAGAATTGATTGTTATAAAAATATATTAAAGAAAAATATAAGATTGTGACGAAAGAAAAAATGTGCATAAAAAAACCGACCCCATAGAAAACTTTTCTTGGAAAGTCGGTTTGATAAGATTAAATTTTTTCATGATTTTAATTTTGTTTTGGCAAAAAACTGTAAATTGCACAAAGCTTTCTTCCTTCAAGTTTGCCTTTTCTGTAAAGAAAAACATATCCAAAAATATAAAGCAAAATGAACATTCCAAAAATTGATGCAACAACAATTCCCCAAACTTCTCCTTTTGACAAACTTTGCATTACAGTTCCATCGCCCTTGCCATCTCCGGTTGAAACGGTTGGAATAATTGAAGATTCTCCTTTTTCAATGTTAACCTTTAAAACAACAGTAAATTCAATTGTTTCGGTTCCTGCAATGCCTTGGTTATTTTCGTCAAGTTTAACAGAATAAATTTTCGCTTCAACATAGTGTTTGCCTTTTGCAAGGTTTGCAACAAGTCCTGGAGTAAACTCTTTTGTTGAATATAAAATTGGGCTTTCACTGCTGTTTCCTTGAGTGATTCCAAGACCATTTTTTTCAAAATAGAGCAAGTCTTCACCAAAAACTTGAACAAAAAATCCATAGCCACTGTCAACTGAAACTTGATAGTTTGTTTCAAGTTCATAACGGTTTTGTTTAACATCGCCAAAATCATTGATTGCAAAGCCATCTTTAAAATCTGATGAACGTTTCGTCATGCAAACAGTAACGTGATTTCCTGTGTGAGCAAGTGGATTGATGAAAATCTTATAGTTTTTGATTTCTTTAGAAGTTGGAATAACTTTAACAACTATAACCGCACCCTGACCATTAAAATCAATTGTGCAATCTGAAATTCTTGTCCAAAAGGTCGTGTCAAGAGTTGGTTGCATTTGAATTTCATTTTTCTTTTCTTCTGCTCTTTTGCTTGTTGCACAAACAAAATAGAAATAGTCATAGTCTTCATCAAGTCCATAAACAATATATGCTCCAGTGTTGTCTGAATCATAGCTAAGATTAATTTCATTTGATTCTACAAAAGCAAACGCTTTGCTTTCACTGCCCTTCTCTGAAGTTGAAAAAACAACAGCAAAAATAGCAATTAAACAAACCATTATTGAAACAAAAATAAACAATACTTTTTTCTTCTTTCGCATTTTTTTAACTCCTCCGTGTAGCCTTTCATTTTGCACACGGACTTGCAATTATATCACAACAAAAAGAAGATTAACTAACGATTTTTTAAAAAAAGTTTATGCAATATATACAAATCTTTTTAACAATTTTTAAATTTTATGCAATAAAAAATGATGCAATATTTTTTGCACCATTATTTATTTATAATTTTTATATATCTTTATTCAAGTCCAGGTTCTTGATCAACAGTTTTCTTGCTTTTCAAAGCTTTGTTTTGTTCTTCTAAAGCTTGGTCTCGTTTTTCAATGAAGGCTTTAAGTTTTGCAGAATATCCATTTCCGTTAAGCTCGAAATCAACCATTCTTGCACCATCTTTTTCAACCAAAGTGTTGCCATCAACCCAGATTTTTTTTGATCTTTTTGTAACGTTTGCCATAAAATTTTCTCCAATTGCGTGTGATTATACACAAACTTTTTGCATTTGTAAATAGTTTTTGACAAATTTTTTAACGAACACCATAAAATTCTTTAATGTGCCTTATAACTTCACTCGCAATTTTAAGATCATGATCATGGGCTGCTGTAACATTAAGGGTTATGTCTGCTCTTTCTTTAATTTGTCGATTGCGTTTTTCAACTTGGTCAAGGCTGAGTTTATAAAGCCTTTTTAGTTCTTTTGTTGGATATTGCTGCTTGTTTAAATAGTTATAAACACGTTTTGTTCCATTGTTTAAATAGACAAGCAAACAGTTGTTTTTGACGATATCAAGAACATTGTTTGAATAAAGAGCAGAAATGTCAACATTGATAACTGTATTTTCAAAGTAACTTGCATATTTAACAGTTGAGCGAATTTTCTTTTTATAAAGACTGAGTCCAAACTCTCTTATCATGTCAGACTGTGTTCGTGGAGCATTGTCAAACTCGAAAAGTTCCACAGTGTCAAGAAAAGACATATCAAGTTGCCCAGCAAGAACCTTGGCAACGTTATATGCCTGACCACTTTTAAACGAAACAATTGCAATGTTTTGAACCATATCGCTCCCTTTCTTTTGTTTGATTATAACACATTTTATTTTCGCTTTCAACCAAAAACAAATTATAAAGTGAAAACAACACATTTTATAGTGGATTTTTTACATTTTTTCGTTATTTTATTTTTCATTAACTTTTCACACATATTTTTATGCATGTTTTTTTGCTATTTATTTGCATATTTATTAACGGTCTTTTTTGCAGTGCTTACTGCTCTTTTTGCGGTTGCTTTTTTGTTTTTAGTAACCTTCACACTTAAAATTATTATGGTTCCAAGAACAAAAATCGCAAGAGCAATTTCCCAATAATAAACCGTAATTCCCGAGCCACTCGCATTTGCCGCATAAACAAGATTTCCATCTTTATCAAGTCCAAACAAAATATCGCCCGACTCATAAGTGATCAAAATATAGTCTGAAACAGTGTGTGGCAAAGCTTTAACACGTTCTAAAACCTCAGAATGTGGGTGTTTATAACGGTTGTCTTTTCCACAACTTATAACAAAATAGTTTGGCGAAACAAGCGCCAAAAATTCTTCAGAGTTACTATAACGGCTTCCATGGTGACCAGCTTGCATAACATCTACATTTTTAAAATGTTCTTTTTCTTCAGGTGAAAGAGTGCTCATCACGTCTTTTTCAACAGTTTCACTTGCATCACCAGTAAAAATGAAAGACTTTTCATGATATTCAAGAAGCATTACAGGGCTAGAATCGTTGGCATTGCCATAGTTTTTGGTTGGATATCCACGAGTTCCAGTCTCTCCATAGTTTATCTCACTTGCACCCGTTCTTACAAGTGGAGCGAAAAATTCAAATGAAAATTCAGCAGATGTCGCTTCAGGAATTTTAATGCCGTCATAAGTTACAGTAACATTTGCCTTATATGTTACACCGCCAGATGTATAGGTTTCAGAATATGCACTTTTAATGAAGTTCGCATATGAATTGTTTGTTGCAACTTGAATGTCTCCAGGATAAATTGTTTCATAATATTCCTTCAATGTTTCTTCCGCAATTGGTTCTGTTTGTCCTCCAACAACTTTCCCCGCAATTTGGAAAGGACGATATACATTTGCAATTTCAAAAGCATCAAAAACCGCTTTTGCACCACCAACATGGTCATTGTCTGAGTGAGTCAAAACAAAATAATCAATTTTTGAAACTCCAAGATCTTGAACATATTTAATGATGTGCTCTGAATATGATGCAATGCTTGCATCAATCATCATTGTTGTATCATCTGGAAATTCAATAAAAGTGCAATCTCCTTGCCCAACATCAAGATAGTGAACTTTAAGTCCATCAACAATATCTTCTTTTGCGGAAAAAGATGCAGATTTGTCGCCAATTCCAAGAGCCTTTTCAATTTGACTTGAGAATAAACACGACACACCACAAATCACACCAAGAAGAATAATTAAAATAAACTTTCCAAGAAATACTTTTTTATTGAACTGGTTTTTCATCTTCAGTTTTTCCTTTTGCATTTATCTTTAATCTTGCATTACGATATTTTCTTGCAAGTTTGTAAATTTTAAGTTTAGGACGAGAAGAAATAAGGCGGATTATTTCGTCTTTATTGTTCATTACAACATCATAGCCCGCTTTTATCATTGCGTCAATATCACCAAGCTTAGAAGCACTGAAACGATCAAGATTTGGCATTAAAATCAAATCGGCATCTTCAAGTTTTTTTTCAACGTTTGCTTGCATGATAATTCCAAGAGAACCCTTCAAAACATCTAACATTTTAAGCGAATCAGTCCCAATTCCACGTGTACGATTGACGTCAAATGCGATAACCACATTAGCACCCATCTCACGAACAACATCGGCTGGAACAACGTTTTTAAGCCCGCCGTCCATAAGATGCATGTCGCCATAGACAACTGGTGTGAAAATTCCAGGAAGAGCACAAGAACCTGAACTTGCTTTTGCAACACTTCCGCTTGTGATTATGACTTCTTTCCCGTTTCGAATGTTAACTGCAACAATAGAAAGCGGAATTTGAAGCTCAGAAAACATGATATCTTTTTTGAAAACCTTTTTCAAAACTTCTTCAATATTTTCAGCATTTGATGGTTTCCAAATGAATCGACTGTTCTTGATATCACGAAATTTTAAAGTTTTCATTTCTTCAAGAACCTGATCAGACGTAAATCCACCCGCAAGCAATGCCCCGAAAATAGATCCAACACTTGTTCCTGCAATATAGTCTGGCTTAATTCCAAGTTCTTCAAATGCCTTGAAAACACCAATATATCCAAGTCCTCGAAGAGCTCCGCCACCAAAAGCAAAACCAAGTTTCACTTTTTTGTTCTTTACAATTTTTCCGTCATTTTTCTTTTTAAACCAAGCCATATTCCCTGCTCCTATATTATTGCCATATGTTTTTTATGATTAAAATTAACTTTTAAACAAAATGATTTTTCAAAATTTGAAAACACTCCACCTTGTTTATAGAAATTATAGCAAAGATTTTATCAAAATCAAAACGAAAAATGACAAAACATATTTTTTCATGCCCCCCCAAAAGCTCACATAAATCTAAAACAAAACAAATTAAATCCCAAAAAACAAAAAAGAACCCAAACTGAAGTGTCCAACGCCGATTCACTTCAAACATTCAAGTTCTTTTTTTATTCAGATGTTAAAAATCTATTTAGCTTATTTTTTAAATTCTTTGTTTTCTTTTTTTGTTCATAAAAGGATATGCAAGAGCACTTACACAAATCATTGCAAACGCCGAATAGGTGTTTATCTCTTTATTCAATATTAGTCTATTTTTTGATTCGCTATTACTGTTTAATGATGTTGATTCCCTTCTAATAATGACCTTTGACCTATCCTGTGTTTCAATTTTAGTTAATACATTCCCTTCCAAATCCACAAATACATATCTCGCTACATTTTCTCCAACCGTGATTGAACACCATGGTGGCAAAATCACTAAATCTAAATGCGTACACCAACTAAAAATGTCCTTTCCAGAAATAGATTCATTGTTACTTAAATCCACAACAGTTAAAGAATTACATTCAGAAAACATTGTATTCGCAGTTGCATCGAAATCACAATTTGCCATATTTATTTCTATAATACGATCGCAACCTGCGAACATAGAGTTTGCACTTGTAACATTCATATAATGGAGATTTTGCAAGCCTTTTACATATGTTAAATCCGAACAATTTTCAAACAATGAAGACATATCTTCCATTCTATCTGTGCTCATACATAAAAACTGTAATTCTGTCAATTTGATTCCTTTATTATTTAAACTTTCATTAAAAGTTGAAAAAAGAGCACTTTCATTCATTTGAAAATAATAACTGGAGCTGTCTGGAACAATTGTTATCTCAAAAACATTGTTGTTTTGTGTAAAATATGCCCATGAATGTAAACTTTCCCACTTTCCACTTGAATTTTGTAT
>USJH01000016.1 GCA_900554955.1 uncultured Clostridia bacterium
TCCAATGAAAAGTCAAATGGAATCGCTTAATGCTGGAGTTTCGGCAAGTGTTATCATGTATATTTTGAAAAAAGATATGCTTGACTAAATCAACTTTTTAAAATAGTTGCAAAATGCAGAAAAGTGGTGTAAAATAGCAAAAGTAAATTTATTAAAAGGGAGGGCTATAATCATGAGTGGACACTCAAAATGGCACAATATTCAAGCAACAAAAAATAAAGCAGATGCAGCACGTGGCAAAATTTTCACAAAGATTGGTCGTGAAATTGCAGTTGCTGTTAAACTTGGTGGCCCTGACCCTAACACTAACAGCAAACTTTATGATGTAATTCAAAAGGCAAAACAAAACAACATGCCAAACGATAACATTCAAAGAAGCGTTAAAAAAGCTGCTGGCGAAAGCAATGCAGAAAACTATGTTTCAATTATTTATGAAGGCTATGGTCCAAACGGAGTTGCTTTCATTGTTGATTGCTTGACAGATAACAAAAACCGAACAGCTTCAGATGTCCGCCATCTTTTCACACATCATGGTGGAAACCTTGGTTCAACTGGAAGCGTTATGTATAATTTTGATTATCGTGGTGTTATCGTTCTTGATAAAGAAGGTTTGTCTGAAGATGATGTTATGATGGTTGCACTTGATGCTGGTGCTGATGATGTTACTGAAGAAGAAGATGGCTTTGTTGTTTACACTCCATCAGATGGACTTCATGCAGCAGTAAAAGCTTTTGAAAATGCTTCAATGAAGATTTTATCAAGTGAAACTGAATATCTTCCACAAAACGTTGTGTCTCTTGACGCACAAAAGTTTGCATCAATTGAAAAACTTTATGATGAACTTGATGATCTTGACGATGTTCAAAATGTTTATCATAATGGCATACTTGAAGAATAGTTGTTCCGCCTCTCTACCGAACCGGCGGAAGGTAAAACCACAACTTCATTTACCTTTTCGGTAAAAAAGCCCAAATAAGAACCCCGATGTAACGCAAGATACAATCGGGAACCTTATTTGGTTTTTTTTTTCTCGAAAATCCAAACGAATTTGTTGTTATTCGTTTTCAAAAACCTGTAAACATTTATAATAGATTAAACTTTGTTTTTTATTGAAATTTAAAAAGTCGATTTCTGTGTTTAGGTGTTCTTTTTGTTTGTCTTCTAGTGAAAAGTGAAGAAGTATTGATAAAAATTCCGTATCTCTATAGAGCTGGCGGAATTTTTATTTTTTCATTTGACTTTATAGATGCAAAAAAGTTATTATATATTATGTAATAAAGTGTATAAGGGGAAGGTATGATTATTCTCGGCATTGACCCTGGCTATGCAATTGTTGGCTATGGTGTTATAAACAAAGATGACAAAACTGGAAAATGCTCAGTTATTGACTATGGTGCAATTGAAACCGACAAAGAAGAATCTTTTCCAACTCGTCTTGCCGAAATTAATGATGGCATGAAAGGTCTTGTTGAAATGTTCAAGCCAGATGCAATTGCTGTTGAAGAGTTGTTTTTCAACAATAACATTACAACAGGAATTCAGGTTGCTGAAGCAAGGGGAGTTATAATTTGCACCGGTGTTCAAACTTGTGGAAACTTGTTTGAATATACACCAATTCAAATCAAGCAAGCAATCACCGGAACGGGCAAGGCAGACAAAAAGCAAGTTCAATATATGACTAAAATGCTTTTGAATCTTAAAAAAGACCCAAAGCCAGATGATGCCGCCGATGCACTTGCAGTTGCTTTAACTCATGCGCAAACAAACAATTCGCTTAAAAACAACAGCATGTTTGAAATTCAAAAGCGAGTTTATCACAAAGATCAAAAGAAAAATCTTGGTCTTATTGAAAATTTAAAAAAGGACAAAACAAAATGATCTATTCACTTAAAGGAAAAATTACAAGAGTTGACGAAAACATTATAGCAGTTGATAATAATGGTGTAGAATTTGAAGTTTGTTGTTCGCTTAATTCTATTGATGCTCTTACAAAAAATTCTGGCGAACAAAAGGTTTACACCTATCTTCAAGTTCGTGAAGATGGAATGTTTTTGTTTGGTTTTTCCGACCTTGCTGAAAAAAGAATGTTTTTAAATCTTATTTCAGTTTCAGGAATCGGGCCAAAACTTGCAATCAGCATTTTATCTGCAATGGGTTCAAGAAGTTTGGCAAGTGCAGTTGTAAATCAAAATGTTGGGCTTCTTACTAAAATTAAGGGGCTTGGAAAGAAAACTGCCGAAAGAATTGTTCTTGAGCTTCGTGAAAAGGTTCAAGAAAACATTAAAACCGAACAAAATCCACTTGATGGATTCTTGAATTTTGAGCCAGAAACAACATTTACAAATGAAATGAATGATGCTGTTGCAATTTTGGTTGAGCTTGGAATCAAGAAAGAAGAAGCAACAAAACTTGTAAAGTCAAAAGCACAAGCTGGCGAGAAAGCAGAAGAAATTATAAGAAAATGTTTATAATATAAAATGGGAAAAATTATGGAAGAAAATAAATTCAAATTTACAAGCCATATGGACGAGCAAGAAACTTATGAAAAAGAAAGACTTGTTGACACAAAAGAAACAAGTTTTGATGAAGAAATTGAAACATCGCTTCGTCCAAAAACAATGAAAGAATATGTTGGTCAAACTAAGGTTAAAGAAAACCTTATGGTATATATCACTGCGGCAAAAAAACGTGGGGAAGCACTTGACCATGTTCTTTTATATGGCCCACCAGGACTTGGAAAAACCACACTCTCATCGGTCATTGCAAATGAGATGGGGGTTGGAGTTACATTGACAAGTGGTCCGGCAATTGAAAAGGCCAGTGACCTTGCTGCAATTTTAACAAAACTTAATGAAAATGATGTTTTGTTTATTGATGAAATTCACCGACTTAATCATAAGGTTGAAGAAATTTTATATCCAGCAATGGAAGATTTTGCTCTTGATTTCATGGTTGGTGAAGGTCCTTCAGCTCGCTCGGTTAGAATAAATCTGCCAAAATTCACCCTTATTGGTGCAACAACAAAAGCGGGAATGCTTACTGGTCCACTTCGTGACCGTTTTGGTGTAATTTGCCGTTTGGAAATCTATTCACCAGAAGATCTTGCAAAAATTGTTACGCGTTCTGCAAAAATCTTAGGATCAGAAATTGACAGCGATGCGGCACTTGAAATTGCAAGAAGAAGCCGTGGAACACCAAGAATTGCAAACCGACTTTTAAAAAGAGTTCGTGATTTTGCAATGGTTATGGGTTCTGGAAAAATTGATAAAAAGATAAGCAAACTTGCTCTTGACCGCATGGAAGTTGACAGTCTTGGACTTGACAATGTTGACCGCAACATTCTTGAAGCAATGATTGTAAAATTTGGCGGTCGTGCTGTTGGACTTGACACAATTGCTGCTGCAACTGGCGAAGAACAATGCACAATTGAAGATGTATATGAACCATATTTGATGCAAATTGGATTCATTGCAAGAACTCCAAGGGGAAGAGTTCCGCTTCCAAAAGCATATGAGCACCTTGGAATTGAATATCCAGTCTAGACAAAGCCATATTTTTGGTGTATAATCTGCTGGCTTAAAAAAGAGAGAACTATGAACACTAAAGATTTTTATTATAATTTGCCTGAAGAATTGATTGCTCAAACTCCGGTTTATCCACGAGATAGCTCAAGAATGCTTGTTTACCATCGTGACACCGACACCATTGAGCATAAAATTTTTCATGACATTGAAAACTATTTAACCGATAATGACGTTTTGGTTGTGAACAACACAAGGGTTATTCCTGCAAGAATTTTTGGAACAAAACGTGGCACTGGTGCAAGAGTTGAGTTTTTGCTTTTGAAAAGAGAAAGTTTAACCGATTATGAATGCCTTGCGAAACCTGGAAAGAAAGCAAAGGTTGGAACAATTTTTGACTTTTCAGACAACATGTTTTTGGAAGTTGTTGAAGAACGTGAAGAAATTGGTGGAAAGCTTGTTCGCTTCACTGTTAAAAATGGAACACTTGAAGCAGAACTTGACAAAATTGGTGAAATGCCACTTCCTCCATATATTCATGAAAAACTTAAAGATCAAGAACGATATCAAACTGTATATAATAAAATTCCAGGATCAAGTGCAGCGCCAACTGCTGGGCTTCACTTCACAAATGAGTTGCTTGACCGTTTAAAGAAGAAGGGTGTTAAAATTGAAACTGTAAGGCTTGATGTTGGGCTTGGAACCTTCCGCCCGGTGAGCGTGGAAAATGTTGAATCACATCACATGCACAGTGAAAAAATTGTGATTGATGAAGCAACTGCTTCTCGTCTTAATGAATATAAAAAACAAGGCAAACGAATTGTTGCTGTTGGAACAACATCGGTTCGAACACTTGAAAGTGCCGCTGTTGAAAAGGGAAGACTTGAAGCTGTGAATAAAGAAACAAACATCTTTATTTATCCCGGATATAATTTCAAGTTTGTTGATGCACTTATAACAAACTTCCACTTGCCAGAAAGCACACTTATAATGCTTATTTCAGCATTTATCGGTTCAAGAGAAAAAACTCTTGAAATTTATAACACCGCAGTCAAAGAAAAATATCGTTTTTTCAGCTTCGGTGATGCAATGTTTATTGAATAAAGGAAAAATATGGAAAAATTTGAATTTACTGTAAAAGAAAAGTCGTCAAACACTTTTGCAAGATGCGGAACTTTAAGAACTCCACATGGCGACATTCAAACTCCAGTTTTCATGCCGGTTGGAACTCGAGCAACTGTAAAGGCGGTTGAGCCAAGAGAGCTTGAAGAACTTGGAGCACAAATCATTTTATCAAACACATATCACTGCTATTTGCGTCCGGGTGCAGACCTTGTTGCAAAGGCTGGTGGGCTTCATAAGTTTATGAATTGGAATAAGCCAATCTTAACCGACAGCGGTGGTTTCCAAGTTTTTTCGCTTGCAAAACTCAATAAGATTACTGATGAAGGGGTAGAGTTCAAATCGCATCTTGATGGAAGTTCTCATTTCTTTACACCAGAAAAGTCAATGGAAATTCAAAACAAACTTGGCTCTGACATTATCATGGCATTTGATGAGTGCTCAACCTATGGTGTAACTCACGAATATGCAAGAAAAGCATTGGAAAGAACTGAAAAATGGCTTGATCGATGCTATAACTATCATAAAAATGACAATCAAATGCTTTTTCCAATCGTGCAAGGAAACTTTTATAAAGACCTTAGAAAGAAAGCTCTTTTAGACATTCAGCCATATGTAAAGGTTGGTTTTTCAATTGGTGGGCTTTCAGTTGGCGAGCCAAAAGATGTGATGTATGACATCATGGACGAACTTGCTCCACTTTATCCAGAAGATAAAGCACGATATTTAATGGGGGTTGGAAGTCCTGATTGCTTGGTTGAAGGTGTAATTCGTGGAATTGACATGTTCGATTGTGTTCTTCCAACAAGAATTGCAAGAAATGGATCGGCTTTTACACATACTGGAAAAATTGTTGTAAAGAACGGGAAATATAAAGAAGATTTCACATCACTTGACGAAAAGTGCAATTGCTATTGTTGCAGAAACTTTACAAAAGCATATCTTCGCCACTTGTTTAATGTTGACGAAATTTTGGGGGCACAACTCCTTTCAATTCATAACCTTACATATTTGACTGATCTTATGTCTGACATAAGACAGGCAATAAAAGAAGACAGGCTTTTAGAGTTTCGTGAGCAATTTTATAAAGAAACCGGATATGATAAGCTTTAAAACAAAAATTGACACTTTTGTGGAAAATTTTACATGATTTTACTTGTGTAATTGTCAAAATATATGCTAAACTTAGCACATAAATATAAAAGGAGATTGAAATGTTAAATTTATTACTTGAAACATCAGCTGAAACAACAGGAAAAACAACAAATGGTGCTGGTTCTTGGTGGATCTATGTTGTATTGCTTGTTTTGGTTGTTTTGATGCTTGTTCTTCCAACAATCACAAATCGTAAACGTATGAAAGAATATGATCAAATGGTAAATCAACTTCACGTTGGTGACACAATCAGAACTGTTGGCGGTGTCATTGGAAGAATCACAAAAATCAGCGACAAAGATGGCGTTAAAACTTTCATTTTGGAAACTGGTGCAAAAAACAACAAAACCACAATGGAATTTGATATTGGTTCTGTTGGAACAGTTTTGAAATCAACT
This sequence comes from uncultured Clostridia bacterium, assembly GCA_900554955.1. Classification (GTDB taxonomy): domain Bacteria; phylum Bacillota; class Clostridia; order Christensenellales; family UBA1242; genus UMGS2069. The sequence continues at coordinate 6,197 of USJH01000016.1, forward strand.
GCAAAACCTGAAGAAAAGGTTGAAAAAGTTGAAGAAACAAAAAAGGCTGAAGAACAAAAAGCTGAAGAACAAAAAGCTGAACAACCAGAAGAAGTTTCTGAACCTGTAGAAAATGCAGAAACAGCTGAAGCTAAAGATGCTGAAAAAGTTGAAGAAGCTGCAAAACCAGCAAAGAAAGCTAAATCAAAAAAGAAATAAAACAAATTTAAACAGCGAGAAAATCGCTGTTTTTTTGTTCCCATTTTTATCAATAACTTAAAATCTGGTGTTGATTTTGTTAAAATTTATAATTCAACATTTTTTGAGTTCTATTTTTAGTCCTTCTGCCATAAAATTTACAAAAGGTGGGAAGAACATGAAAACTGAAACACAAAAACAAAACGAAGGAATCATTAAACAAAATATTTTCAGATATTTAAAAGCACTTTTTGTTTCGCTTATCATTACTTTTGCATGCATAATTTTGTTTGCTTTTATCATTAAATGGGCATCACTTCCAGACAAAGTGATAAGTCCTGTTAACATGGCTATCAAGGCAATAAGTGTATTTTTTGGTGCAATGGTTTTAACAAAAAACTCAACAAAAGGAATGCTTCAAGGCTTGCTTTTTGCGGGACTTTATACTTTGCTTGCATTCATTATTTTTTCAATCTTAGCACAAAAACTTACACTTGGACTTGGGTTTGTTGCTGACCTTGCTTTTGCGGTTGTTGTTGGAGCAATCGGTGGAATGGTGGGAGTGAATGTAAAGAAAAAATAAGATAGAGATAGGTTTCAACTCTCTATCAAATCTTTTCAAAACTTATGTTATTGATACGTTAACGATAAAAATCAATAAATTTAAAAGATCATCTTTTGATGGTCTTTTTTATTTGTGGGGAGATATATTTGTCTAAAAGTGATTGTTTTTTGTCATATTGAGTAAATGTGGCTTGCGAAATGTTTTTAATATTTTTAACGAGATAAAAAGAACTTTATAATGTTTGATTTTATCAAATGATGTTGAACTTGACTTTCTTGCTAATTAAAAATAAAATCATCAAGATAACATTGATAATTTTTTCAAATTTAGAAATAAAAGTTGGCATTTTGTTAATAATTCATGAAAAAGAGTGACATTATGCAAAAAAAATAATCAAGTATTTTTCGGAAAAGATTGACCAGAAGCTTTTTTATATAGTATAATGTTGGCAAAATGAAATGTAAGGACGAAAATTAGATGAAACCTATAAACAAGAAAGTTGCGAAAGTATTTATCAGTTTGGTTGTCATTGCTTTGGTTATTGGCTCGCTTTTTGCGTTCGTACCAATGCGTTTCAATTCATATACTTTCACTTCAATTGCTGCTGCAATTAACAAATCAACCGACCTTTCTGGTGGTGTATATGCTGAATATGAATTGGACGGGGAATATTCAACTGCTAAAATCAACAATTCTATCAGCACAATTCGCAATATTTTGGAAGAAAGGGGCTATCCTGGTGCTTCAATTTATACACTTAGTGGTGAAAAGATCAGAATCGACATTGGTTTTGAAAAAGCAACTGGTTCTTTGAAAGAATCTTATACACTTCTCAGTGCAATTGGAATTGGAACTTTTGAACTTCGCAGTTCAACAAGTGAAGATGACACCTATATTGTTGGAAACAAACATATTACAGACGTTACGGTGAATACATACAATTCATCGATTTATGTTATGCTCAATTTTAACGATGAAGGTGTTGAACAATATAAGAAAATGCTTTCAGCTTCTAAAACCATCTATGTTTATATGGGCGGACAAGTTATGACAAGCTTCAGCTCAGAGAATATTACAGCTTCGTCTTCAATGCCACTTTCTTTTGCATCATATGACAGTGCGGAAGATTTTGCAATGAAAGTTAAACTCGGAAGCATGGACGTTTCTCTTAACTCAGACACTGTTTGCATCAATACAATGAGCTCAACTTTGTCAAAAAATAATTTCGAGACAAATCCAAATAAATCTGGCTTTACAACTAATATCACATTCATCATGGGAATTGTTATGATTGCTCTTGTTGTTGTGCTTGGCTTGGCATATTTGATTTGGAAGGGCGGTGTTCTTGGTTTGTTTGAACTTTTGGCTCTTGCTTTTGACACAATCATTGCTGTGTTCTTCATTTGGGCTTTCCCATGGGTTGAACTTAGCCTTTCAAGTTTAATTGCAATTGCTCTTGGATATGCTGTTGTTTTGGCAACATCTCTCATCTATATTTCTCGAATTGAAGAAGAATTTAAACAAGGAAAAACCATCACTGCATCTCTTGAAAGTGGATATAAAAAATCTCTTTCACCTGTTCTTGCAACTGGCATAGTGCTTACAGTCATTTTTGGTGTTATCGCTATCGTTGCACGAGCAGAACTCAGAGTGTTCGGCTTAATCACTTGCATTTTCTCATGCATCTCGATGTTTAACACCGCAGTTATGCTCCCAGGTTTTGTGAATATTTTTGAAGCATTCAATGACGGGGCAGAAAAACCATATAGACTTGGAAACAAGGGGGAAGTTAAAGATGAAAAATAAAAAATCTTTGCTTTGGCTTTATGCAATTTTAAGCCTTGTTATTATTGTTGCAGCAGTTGTTGTTTCTCTTACTGCTGGAATTTCTCTCGGAACCGATGTTGGTGGGGGAAATCAAATTGAAGTTAAAATCTCTGCTGAAATGAACACAAAAGATGCTGTAAAAAAACTTGAAAGCGTTCTTGGAAAAGAAGGCTATATTTCAGAAAAAACCTTTGTTGAAGACAAATGGACAGATACATATGTTGTTGCAAAAACCGCAACAAAGAAAATCAAAAACGAAGCAGCTTTGAAAACAGCAATTGCTGAAAAACTTGAAGTTTCTGCGGAAGATGTTTCAATTCTTGAATTTGACGGAAGTGTTACAAACAAGGCCGTTATCTGGACAAGTGTTGGCGTTGTTTGCTTGCTTTTAGCTCTCTTTGTTATTGGTTGGATTCGTTATGGTGTTGTTTCAGCAACAACTTTAACTGTTGTTTCTCTTCACGCACTTTTAATGGCTCTTTCACTTTTTGTGTTGACCCGTTTGCCAATTACAATGATTTCAATAATGGAAATTTTGGCATCAGTTGTTCTTGTTATTTTCGCAACTATTCTTTTGCTTGAAAGAATAAGAGAAAACAAGAAAATGAAACACAATGAAAACCTTTCTGCAGAAGAAATGGTTAATCTTTCAAGCAAAGAAATCAGAAAACCACTTATCTATATTTTGGCTCTTTCTCTTATCATTTGCATTGTTTTGATTTGTGTTCCAGTTCGTTTTGTAATTTTGTCTGCACTTGCAATGCTTGTTTGTGTTGCTGTTTCAGTGTTCTCATATTATTGTCTTGGAACAAATCTTCATGTTTCAATGCTTACAATGCAAGCTGAAAATGAAAAAGCAAGACTCAGCAGAAACGTTTCTCCAGCTCCTGCAGCAGAAACAAAGAAGAAAACAACAAAAAAAGCTTCTAAATAAGCTTTCTTAAAATTTTAGTAAAAAAAATAAGCCTGAAAATCGATGCTCACGAAAGTGGGTTTTGGTTGTCGGGCTTTTTTATTTGAAAAATAGATTAAAAGTTAAAAAAATAAATTTAAAGGATATAAAATGAAACAGAAATTAGATCAAAGGATTATAGATTTTCTTGCGAAAAAGGGCATAGACACTCCTGAAAAACTTGAAGAATTTTTAAATCCAACAACTGAAAAAATGCTAAATCCGTTCGACCTTGATGGAATGGAAACGGCAGTTTCAAGAATAAAGAAAGCCATTGCATTGAAAGAAAAAATCGTTATCTATGGTGATTATGACTGCGATGGAATTTCTGCATGTATTGTTTTATATCGTTTTTTCAAGAAAAAGGGCATCAATGTTGATGTCTATATTCCAAATCGTTTTGATGATGGCTATGGTTTGTCTTTTGACATGATTGATACAATAAAGAAAGAATCAAATCCAGATCTTATGATCACAGTTGACCTTGGTGTTACTGCCGTTTCAGAAGTTGAAAAAATAAAAGAACTTAATATTGATGTGATTGTGACAGACCATCACGAACCAGCTGAAAAGCTTCCAGATTGTGTTGTAATTGACCCCAAAAAACCTGGTCAAAAATATGAATTTAACGGACTTTGTGGTGCTGGAGTTGCACTTAAAGTTGTTGAAGCAATTGACGGCAGAGAAAACATTTTGGAATATTTTGATATCGTTTCAATTGCAACAATTGGTGATATTGTTCCGCTTGTTTCTGAAAACCGAATCATTGCTAAACTTGGAATTGAAATGTTAAACAAAAAACAGTGCATGAAAAGCATTGAATTCATGCTTAAAAATCTCAATCTTGACGAAGTTTCAGGAACTGATGTTGCATTTAAAATTGTCCCACGTCTTAATGCAAGCGGAAGAATGAGTCAAGGTAAAAAAGTTTTTGATTTTCTTGCAGAAGAAGATGAAACAAAACTTGCTTCACTTTATAGTGAGATTTTGAAAGACAATGAAGAGCGTTTAAACAGCATTTTTGAAGGTGTTTCTGCACTTGAAAAAGAGATGGATAAAATTGACCTTACAAAAGAAAATATCATTCTTTTAAAGGGCAATTTTCACCAAGGTGTGCTTGGAATTTTAGCTTCAAGAATTTGTCACGATTATAACCGTCCTGCAATCATTTTTACAGAAACAGAAGAGGGAACTTTAAAAGGAAGTGGACGAAGTCTTGACACCATTGACCTTCATGAACTTTTAACAAAAGCAAGTGACAAGCTTATTCGCTTTGGTGGGCATAAAATGGCGGTTGGTGTTGAGCTTGAAAAAGATAAGTTTGATGATTTCAAGAAAGAATTAACATCGCTTTTAAACAAAAATGTTCCACAAAAAGCCTTTATTCTTGATGAACAATATGATATTGAAATTCAAGAAAAAGACATTAATAAAGACTTTATTTCATCACTAAAAATGCTTGAACCTTTTGGCTGCCAAAATGAAAAACCAGTGTTTATGCTTCCATGCAATGCACTTGTTGTTTCTCAAATGAAAGACAGTGCATATAAACACTATCGAGCATCAACAAAATTCGGGAAAACAATAATGTGCTTTAATGGGGCAAAACATGTTTCTCTTTTGAAATCTCAAACAAAAAAACATTTGATTGTTGAGCTTGAAAACAATACTTTTAAAACCAAAACATATGCACAAGCAATTTTGAAAGATGTATATATTAAAGAGTTGAAGATTGGTGTGGACAAGGAAAAAGAAACAATTGTTTCGCTTGTAAATAAGTTTATTTCAGACAAAAAACAAGGAAAAGTGCACTATTATCAAATGCATGAGCTTGAAAATATTATCGGATCGCAAAATTCGCTTTTTGGCACAATTGTTGTTGTTGACAGCAAAAAAGTTGCCGACAGACTCTCAAAATTTTATCCAAAATTTAAAAACTTTACAATT
>USJH01000017.1 GCA_900554955.1 uncultured Clostridia bacterium
GATGGGAACAAATAATCTTGAATTTTTATCCCATCAAACGATGGGATTTTTTATTTAAATTTCATCTCTTTATGGAAAAATAAGGAGAAAAAATATGAAAAGAACAATCACAAGCGAAAGCGTTAACATTGGACACCCAGACAAAACCTGCGACACCATTGCAGATGCATTTCTTGACGAAGCACTTCGCCAAGACAAAAACTCACAGATGGCAGTTGAATGTGCAATTAAAGACGACAAGCTGTTCATCTATGGTGAGGCCACAACACAAGCAAAAATAAACTATAACGCAATTGCTCGCAAAATTTTGAAAGAAATTGGATATTCAATCAAATTTCACATTATAAAGCAAATCAGCATTCAAAGTCCAGACATTAACCAAGCAGTTGTAAAACAAAAACTTTGTGCAAACGATCAAGGCATTGTATATGGCTATGCAACAAATGAAACTGAAAACTATATGCCCCTTCCAATTACAATTGCCCATGCACTTATGAAAGAATATGAAAACTTCAGACACACACGAAAAGACTTTTTTGCTGATGCAAAAAGCCAAGTTTCAGTTGAATATGAAAACAATAAACCACAAAACATTTCAGTTGTTTTAATGTCTGTTTCACACTCTGAAAAGCTTTCACGAAATGAAATTGAAAAGCTCATTTATGAAAATGTCATCAAAAAAGTTCTTATCCCTTATGAAAAAATCGCAAAAAACACAAAATTTATTGTAAATCCAAGCGGGAAATTCACAATTTGGGGCAGTTTTGGCGATTCTGGCTGTGTTGGAAGAAAAATTATTGTTGACACCTATGGCGGAGCATCAAAAGTTGGCGGTGGTTGTTTTTCAAGCAAAAATGCAACAAAAGTTGACCGTTCTGGCGCATATTATGCACGTTATGTTGCAAAAAATGTTGTTGCACACGGCTATGCTGATAAATGCGAAATTGCAGTTTCCTATGGAATTGGTCTTGAAAAGCCACTTTCAATTGATATTGACACTTTTGGAACCGAAAAAACAAACATTAAAAACATTTATAAATATGTTTCAGACAACTTTAACTTTTCACCAGACAACATCATTAAAGAACTTGATCTTTTAAAACCAATTTACAAACAAACTGCATGTTATGGACACTTTGGGCGAAGCGAATTTCCATGGGAAAAAATCAAAAACTGAAATTTGAATGTAAAAAAATATAAATTTTTGTATCATTTTTTACAAATGAAATTTTAAACTTAAAAATCACATAAAAAAATAGAGAGATTTTTTCTCTCTATTTTTTTATTTAAAATTTTTTTTAACAAATCTAAGCAACTGGATTGTTTGTGAAAAATTCTATTTTTTCAGTTGCAACACTTGCTTTCACTGTGATTGTAAATCGGCTTGCTTTTGTTTCTCCATCAAAGCCATATTGTTCTTTTTTTACAACAACATCTGAGTTCAAAGTAGTGCTGCTGTTAACATTTACAACAACATCTCCAAAGCGAACGAATTCGTAATCAACTTCACTGTAAAAATTAATTGTGAAAGTTAAATATTCATTTTTTAAGAAATACAAGATTCCGCCGTTTGCTCTTCCAACACACTTATCTTTAATTAGCTCGGGAGTATCAATAGAACTATGTTGTGAGAAATCTTCAACTCCATTCATTTCAATTTTATCAACAACTCGATAACTTTTTTCTGTAACCATATCCATTGTTTTCAAAAGTTCAAGTGCGTTTGTTGAAATAACATAATGATCATATTCAAAATTATAATTATAATATTTGTCAAATTCAATCTCAACATATGAGCCATCTGCACTTCTTAGCGCTTGTGTTCCAGCAAGATCAAAAGTTAAAGCATCATAAAAGTTTTTATAATTTTCATCTGCATATTTTAGGAAATCAATTTTAAGTTTTGGAAGATCTGTTCCTGTGAAATCTGAGAACCTAACAACACCTTGAATAAGTTCATAATCTGAAGTTTTGGCACGAATTTCGCCATTCACTGAAAGAGTGAACAAATCTTTATTCATTGAAACATTATCCCAGTCATGAACAAAATCAATTATATATTCTTCTTTAACTTCGTCATGAATTGTAATTGTGTTATTTTGTGAAAATCTGATTGTGTGTTTATAACCGTATTTTTGGTTTTCTTCATCAATAATCTTTTCAACTTGCTCATTATAACCAATGTTTGTATTGCCGTCATTATTCAAAATGCGAACACTGTTTTGTTTTGAAAGTGCGAAATCATATGCACCAACTGTATAAACTGAAACTGTAATTGGTGTATCATAGTTTATTTGAGCAAATGAACTTCCAACATTTTTAAATTCTGCAAAACTCATCTTTCCTTTTTCAAGTCCGAACAATTCATACTTGTCAATTTCAATCATGATTCTGTCATGATAGCTTGGATACGACATATCTCCAACTGCAAGACGAATGTTTGCAACTTTTGGTGCAACAGCCCCAGCAAATGTGATTGCAAAATCTTTTGTTGGTGTGAAAGTTGCTTTATAGGCATATTCGCCTTCTTCTGTAATAGTAAGTTCTTCACCATTGCTTAAAACTTTCAAAGTTCCAAGGTTGTATCCTTCTTCAATAAAAAATCTAATTTCAGCATCTTTACCCTTCACCAAGAATTTTCCTTTACTATCTGAACCATAGCCACCAGTTATATTTTGAACTGTCACTTCTGAAACATGCAAGGGAAGAGCATCAACTGTGAAGTAGTAATATTTTGGTGCCTTATTCCCGCATGCCGAAAGCAAAAGTAGCACTGGTGCAAAAGCAAAAAATATGAAAGTTGCAATTTTAAAAATTATATTTTTCTTCGACATAATCTTTCTCCTTTTCTTATTGCTTTATATATATCATATTAAAAACACACTTGTAAAGCAAATATCACAAACAAAAGCCTATTCAATCGTGAGAAAAAGTGCAACAAAAAACCAATCAAAAAAAGAGTTAAATTCAATATCTAACTCCTTTTATTTTTATACGCATACGATTCTTATTTATATATATCAGGATTATTTATAAATTCTTTAACATTTTCCAACTCTTTAATGTCTTTAACCAAAAGTGTGTTATAGCCAAGTCTTTTTGCTGGTTTCATGTCGTTTTCTTCGCTATCACCAACAACAAACACATTTTCTGGCATTGCATTTTCTTTTTCTTGAATTATTTTATAAATGTCGCATTTAGTAACGTCTTCGGGATTAAACTGATTTGAATATATTCCATCAGCAAATGAAATGTCAAAACCATTTCTTTTTGAATTGCTCACGACATGACTGACTGGCGAATTTGAAACAATGTAAATATTGGCATATTTTTTCAAGTCTTTCAAAATTCTAGAATCAACATATTTTAAATCTGAAGCTTTTAAAACATAATTATTTTTGTCTTGATGGTCATAAAACACTCTTGCCGTGCCAAAATCCTGAATAAGTGCACTTGCAAGTTCCTGACCAACAATATTAAAACTTTCAAAACCGTGTCGCTTTATGAACTTCTTTGCTTCTTTTTCACCAATATATCCATTTAAAAAGTTTTCAACATAATCTCCCCAACCAGTTAAAACCGAACCATTATAAAGAGTCCCGTCATAATCAAAAATAATAATTTTTTTAGTCCGCTTTTGTCTTTCCATGAAACAAATATAACATAAAACAAAAAATTGAACAATCAAAAAGCAGACTGTTATTATTTTTTTATGTTTTTATCATTTAAAATAGACTCGTTTTTAATAGTAAACATAAAAATTAATTTTTTAAATAAAAAAATCCGACCATCACGGCTCGGATTATTTTTGTTTGGTGCTTCTGACACGACTCGAACGTGCGACACCGAGTTTCGAAGACTCGTGCTCTATCCAGCTGAGCTACAGAAGCAAACAATTATATTTTCTTACTTTTATCATCTTTTGTCAATATTTTTAACCACTCAACGTCATGATTTTTTTCGACATATTTTGTCAAAGATAGATTTATATTTATTTGCATTAAACATGGCTTTGTGATAAAATAGCCATATGCAAGAAAATGAAAACAAAAATAATGAATTGTTAGCAAGTGAAGAAGGCAACCAAATTGCCAAGTTTGATAATGCGGAAAATTCTGAAAATGTTCAATCTTCAGAAAACAAAAACGCAGAAATCATTGAAAAAAATGCAAATTCAGTTGAAAATAATGTTAAAAACAGCCAGATTTCTGAAAATTCACAAGAAAATTTTGATAACGTTCTTTTGCAAGAAACAGATCAAAAACACGAAAAGCCAAAAATCATTAAAACAATTGAAATTATCACCGGAAGCACAATTTTTAAATATGTTCTTGGTGCAATGATAATTTTTGCAATTTGCTTCATCTCTTCACTTTTCACATTTAACATTGTTCTTGTTCCGGTTGAAGTTCAAGGATATAGCATGCTTCCAACAATAAATGCTTCCGCTTCTGGGCTTGACGGCGAAACATATACTGACATTGTTTATATTTCTTCTGTCCGAACATTTTCATATAAAGACATTGTTGTGATAAAAGGTGGAAAAACTCAAAGCGGAAAGCAAATTATCAAAAGGATTATTGCAACCCCTGGCGACACACTGACTTTCAGAGTTACAAAAACTGATTATTTTGAATTTAAATCATATTTTGTTGTTGACATTTATCTTAACGGCAAAAAGCTTGTTGAAAACTATACAAAAGAAAGCGAAACAAAAATTCAAAACACACACAACGATCCTGAATATTTCAGTTTTGGAAACAAACTTGTTGACACTCTTGAATCCGATGGCGAATTCACAATCAAAATGGGAACTGACGAATATTTTGTTATGGGTGACAATCGCAATGCATATAACAAAGCTGGAGACGAAAGAAGCAACGGCTCTGTTGACAGTAGAATGTTCGGAACTGTAAAAAAATCTGAAATTGTTGGTAAAGTTGCAATTCAGGTTAAATATGGTCAGAACATGCTTCAAGCAATTTGGCAAGCAATTTTTGGTGTTCGCTTGCAAATTGTTTAAAATTCATATACAATAGTAACACTAATACTAAGGAGAAATTAATGAAAGTATTCATCACTTCAGATAGTTCTTGCGACCTTTTGCCAGAACAAATCAAAGAAAATGACATTTCTATTATTCCAATTTATGTTATGCTTGACGGCGAGGAACATAAAGATGGAGTTGACATTGACGAACAGACAATTTATGACTATGTTAAAGCAACAAAAAAACTTCCAAAAACATCTGCAATCAGCATTGAAGATTATCGCGTGTTCTTTGAAAGTGTTCTTTCAAAAGATCCAGACTCATATGTTCTTCACATCAGTCTTTCAAGCAAAATTTCAAGCACATATAATAACTCTGTGACAGCCGCAAACTATTTTGGCGGAAGAGTTGTTTCAGTCGATGGTAAAAGTCTTTCAATCGGAACTGGTCTTTTGGTTCTTTATGCATGCGAACTTGCAAAGGCTGGCCTTCCACTTCACGAAATTGCAAAACGTGTTGAAAAAAGAGTTCCTTTTGTTCAAGCAAGTTTCATTATCCAAGAAGTTGACTATCTCTATAAAGGCGGAAGATGCTCAGCTGTTGCCCTTCTTGGTGCAAATCTTTTGAAAATTAAACCAAGAATTCAACTTGTTGATGGTGCAATGCAAAACACAGGCAAACCACGTGGAAAAATGATTGCTGTTTTGAAACAATATTTCGATGACACATTGAAAGATTATCCAAACCCAGACAAATCTATTTGTTGCCTTGCACAAACTGCTCTTGAACCAGAAATTATTGACGAAGCAGTTGAATATTTAAACTCTAAGAACATTTTTAAACAAATTCTTGTTGTTCCAGCAGGCGCAACAATCACAAGTCATTGCGGAAAAGGAACCCTTGGAATGTTCTATATCAATGACGGAGGCAAAAACTGATGAAAAAAATATTTACTTTTATTTTCGCAGTTTTAATTTGCATTTGCCCACTTCTTTTCACAGCTTGTGGCAAAAATGAACAACCAATAGATGCATCAGTATATTTTAAAGAAGATGTTTCTTATACAATATATTCAAAAGGCAGCGAAGAAATTAAAGACAAACTTTCAACCTTCACCGACAATAAGTTCGACAATGCAACACAATATATGAGCATTACTTTTGAAGGCAAATCAGACTGGCTTTATAAAATGACAATCGACAAAATTTGCTTTGATGTCTATTCAAATCAAAACGAAGAACTTGAATTTAGAATCAATTTTTCAAATCTTAGAAACACAGATAAAAAAGACAGTGAAGACAAATTCGTTGTAACAGTTTCCGCAGTTAAAGGAAAAACTGTTTCAGTTACTGTTCCAATTAAAGATTATATCGAATCTAACCAAAACCCAACAAAAGTTTCAATCTCACTTCAAGATTCAAGCAATTACGTTAATGAAAAAAATGAAAACTCAGGTCTTAAAATTGACATTTCAAATGTCAGATTCTATGGAAAACACGACCTTTCAAAAATCGGAAAATAAATAAATCAAAAGCCCCAAGAATTTCTCTTGGAGCTTTTTTATTGCACTTTTAGTGAAAGCTTATCTTTTAAGACTATTTTCCCAAAAACAAGAAAAGCACAGTTCAAAATATAGATAAATATTCACGCTTAAAAACACAATTTAAGTGTATATTTTCACAAACAAAAAAAGCACCAAATTTTGGTGCTTTTATTTTTAATTATTGTTCATTGTTTTCATCTGTGAAAGTTTCAGAAATTTCAATATCATCGTGAAGATCACCATCATCTGTCAAGTCTTCAGCAATATGGTCTGCAATTGCAACACATGTAACTTTTGCATTGTCTTTAAGACGCATAATCTTTACACCAACAGTATCACGACCGATAACACTGATGTCTTTTGCTGGGGTTCTGATGATGATTCCGTTGTCAGCAATCATCATGATATCTTCATCTTCTGTTGCTTGTTTAAGGTTTACAAGTCTTCCAGTTTTTGCATTGAATACACCAGCTTTGACACCTTTTCCACGGCGGTTTTGCAAACGATATTCGCTTTGTGGAGAACGTTTTCCATAGCCATTTGCAGAAACAGTGATAATTTGTGTGTCTGGTTTCAAAACAATCATATCAACCAAATAGTCGTCATCGGCAAGGTCAATTGCACGAACACCCATTGTATCTCTTCCAAGTGGACGAACATCATTTTCACTGAATTTAATGCATTTTCCTTCGTTTGAAGCAACCAAAATCTCATCGTCACCTTTAGAGAACTGAACAGAAATAAGTTCGTCACCTTCTGCAAGTGAAATTGCAATCTTTCCGCTCTTTCTGATATTTGCATATTCTTTAATGTCGGTTTTCTTGATCATGCCGCTCTTTGTTGCGATAACCAAATATCCTTCGGTTTGCTTTGGCATTGGCATGATGGTGTTGATTTTTTCACCATCGGCAACTTCAAGCAAGTTTACAACCGCACGACCTTTTGCCTGCTTTTGTCCTTCAGGAATTTCATATCCTTTGATTGTATAAACTTTTCCGAAATTACTGAAGAACATAATGTCATCGTGTGTGTTTGAAATGAACAAGTTTTCAACAAAGTCTTCTTCTTTTGCTTTGTGTGCAGTAACGCCCATTCCACCACGATGTTGACTTTTATATTCATCAACAGGAATACGTTTAATATAGCCAAAGTGTGTCATTGAAATTACAACATCTTCTTGTTCGATCAAGTCGCCAATGTCAATGTTTGCAAGGTCTTGTGTGATTTCACTTTTTCTTGGTTCGCCATATTTTTCTTTGATTTCAAGAAGCTCAGTTGCAATGATATTTTTAATTTTATCTTCGCTTGCCAAAATTCCTTTTAGTTCAACAATTGTATTTAAAAGTTGTTCTTGTTCTTCTTTAAGTTTTTCAACTTCCAAAGAAGTGAGACGTTGAAGACGCATATCAAGAATAGCATTTGCTTGCTTATCTGAAAGAAGAAAGCTTTCTTGAAGCTTGCTTGAAGCATCTTGACGATCGGTTGAAGCTTTAATGATTTTGATAACTTCATCAATATTTGCAAGAGCAACAACCAAACCTTTAACAATGTGTTCTCTTTCTTCAGCGCGGTTCAAGTCGAAGCGAGTTCTTCTTGTAACAACATTCTTCTGATGATCAACATATGCAGAAAGAATTTGTTTAAGGTTCATGATTTTTGGTGTTCCATTGTCAAGTGCAAGGAATGTTACACCATATGAAGTTTGAAGGTCGGTGTGTTTAAACAAATAGTTCAAAACAACTTGTGGTTGATAATTGTTTTTGATTTCAATTACAATTCTCATTCCCTTCTTATCAGATTCTTCTTTTATGTCGGCAATGCCTTCAACTCTTTTGTTTTTTACAAGGTCTGCAATTGCAATGATAAGTTCAGCTTTGTTAACTTGATATGGAATTTCAGAAACGATAATTCTGCTTCTGTTTCCATCATCTTCAATTTCAGTTCTCGCACGAACAACAATGTTGCCTTTTCCTGTTGTATAGGCATTTGCAATTCCTTTTGTTCCAAGAATAAGACCACCAGTTGGATAGTCTGGAGCTGGAAGAATTTGAATTAATTCTTCAATTGTAATGTCTGGATTGTGCAAAAGAGCAACAGTTGCATCAATAACTTCACCAAGATTGTGTGGTGGAATGTTTGTTGCCATTCCAACCGCAATTCCGTCTGAACCATTAACAAGAAGGTTTGGAAATCTTGATGGAAGAACTGTTGGTTGTTGACGAGTGCTGTCAAAGTTTGGCACAAAGTCAATTGTGTTTTTATCAATATCTCGAAGCATTTCTGCTGCGATTTTTGAAAGACGAGCTTCAGTGTAACGGTAAGCAGCTGGTGGATCTCCATCAACCGAACCGAAGTTTCCATGTCCTTCAATAAGTGGGCAACGAATTGAGAAATCTTGTGCTAAACGAACAAGCGCACCATAAACCGCACTGTCACCATGTGGGTGATAACGTCCAAGAACAGAACCAACTGCTGTTGCACATTTACGGAATGGTTTATCATTTGTTAAACCATCTTCATACATCGTATAAAGAATTCTTCTGTGAACAGGTTTAAGACCATCACGAACATCTGGAATTGCACGAGAAACGTTAACAGCCATTGCATATGCCATGAAAGATTTTTTCATTTCGTTTTCAATTTCAACAGGAATGATTGTTGTGTTATCAACAATTTGCTCATATTCACTGCTATAATCATGTTTCTTTGCCATTTTATTCTCCTTTGATATTTTTTTCTTTCCATTCTGCAAGACGTTTTAAAGTTCTTTCAATTTTCTTATCTCGAACGGCTTCAACTTTTTCTTCTCCAAAGAAATATTCAAGTTGTTCAACCATGTTCAAAACATCTGCAATTTCTTCTATCATGTCTTCTTCTTTATAGTCGGCACGTTTACGATGACGCTTGCAAAGTTCTTTTGTAAGCTCGCTCATTTCTTCAATTGCCATCATAGCTTGAGCATCATATCCCCAACTATCAAGAAAATCTTTATAATGATTTTTATATTCTTGTTTCATATCTCACCTTAAATATCAAGATCTGTAACAAGATTTGCATTTTCTTCAATGAACTGACGTCTTAAAACTGGATCTTCGCCCATCAAAAGTGTGAACACTTGTTCTGCCTCAACAGCATCTTTCATTTTAATTTGAACAAGCGAACGATTTGCAGGGTTCATTGTTGTGTCCCAAAGCTGCTCTTTGTCCATTTCACCAAGACCTTTATATCGTTGAACATCACAACGAGATTCACCGCCAAAGTCTTCAACTGCTTTTTCCTTTTCTTCATCGGTATAGCAATATATATCTTGTTTTCCACGAGAAACTTTATAAAGTGGAGGCATCGCTGAATATACATGTCCTTCTTCAAGAAGTGGACGCATGAAGCGATAGAAGAATGTCAAAAGCAAAATTCTGATATGTGCACCATCGACATCGGCATCGGTCATACAAATAATTTTGTCATAACGAAGTTTTGAAATGTCGAAATCATCACCAATTCCAGCACCAAAAGCTGTCGCCATTGCTTTGATTTCGTTGTTTTCCAAAATACGATTAAGTCTTGCTTTTTCAACGTTCAAAATTTTACCACGAAGAGGCAAAATCGCTTGGAAACGACGGTCTCTTCCTTGTTTTGCTGTTCCACCCGCAGAGTCACCTTCGACAATATAAATTTCGCAAAGTTTAGGATCTCTTTCAGAACAGTCTGCAAGTTTTCCAGGAAGTGAGTTTGTTTCAAGAACTCCTTTTCTTCTTGTGTTTTCACGTGCAAGTCTTGCTGCTTCTCTTGCTCTTTGAGCAGTTACACTTTTTAAAATAAGTTCTTTTGCTTCACGTGGGTTTTCTTCAAAATATTCACCAAGTTTTTCGCAAACAACTTTTGAAACTGCAGCTTGCATGAAACTGTTTCCAAGTTTTGTTTTTGTTTGTCCTTCAAATTGTGGATCTTCAAGTTTAACAGAAACAACCGCTGTCAAACCTTCACGAACATCATCACCTGAAAGTTTTTCACTTTCTTTCAAAACATTAAGTTTATGACCATAGTCATTGATAACTTTTGTTAAAGCTTTTTTAAAGCCTTCAAGGTGTGTTCCACCTTCTTGAGTGTTAATGTTGTTTGCATATGCATGAATAACTTCATTATAGCTATCATTATATTGCAAGCAAATTTCAATTTCTCCACCTTTGATTGAATCTTCAATGTAAATTGGTTTTGGGAAAACTGTTTCTTTACTGATATTCATTTGCTCAACGAACTCAACAATTCCGCCTTCATAGTGCATGATTTCTTGTTTATCAACTCTGTGATCGGTTGCAATGATTTTGATTCCTTTGTTCAAAAATGCAAGTTCACGAAGACGAGATTTGATAATGTCGAAATCAAATGTTGTTGTTTCGAAAATTTCACTGTCTGGCATGAATGTAACTTTTGTTCCAGTTTTGTCTGACTTTCCAATAATTTGAAGATCTCTTTGTGGAATTCCACGATTATAAACTTGTTTATAGTGGTTTCCGTTTTGGAAAACTTCAACTTCAAGCCATTCAGAAAGTGCGTTAACACAAGACAAACCAACCCCGTGAAGACCACCAGAAATTTTATATCCGCCACCACCAAACTTTCCACCAGCATGGAGTTTTGTTAAAACAATTTCAACAGCACTTTTACCTTCTTTTGGGTGAATTCCTGTTGGAATTCCACGTCCGTTATCTGTAACAGAACAAGAACCATCTTTATTTATTTCAACATCAATTTGGTTGCAATATCCAGCAAGTGCTTCATCGATAGAGTTATCTACAATTTCAGTTACAAGGTGATGAAGCCCCCTTTCATCGGTTGAACCAATATACATTCCCGGTCTTTTTCTTACAGGTTCAAGACCTTCAAGAACTTGAATTTGCTCTTGACCATATGCTTGTTCAACTTTTTCATTAATATCGTCCATATTTAGCCCCTTTGATAAAATTAGCAATAATCTTTTTGCTTTCTTTATTATATCAAAAAATGCTTACCCACGCAAGCGATTTTTAAACTTAT
>USJH01000018.1 GCA_900554955.1 uncultured Clostridia bacterium
TGGCACTTTATAGCACCCGTCTTTTTGTTTAGGAGCATTCAAAAGCGGATCAAAATCTTTTTGCACTTCCGCCTTATCTTCACGAAGAGATGAAATTGAAACACCACTTTTCTCTTCTTCTGGAAGATCCAATTTTGTGATCTCATCAACAAATGCCAAAATCTTTTCAAGATCTTCTTCAAATTTTTCTTTTTTATCATCTTCAATTTTAAGTTTGCTTAAACTTTCAAGATGTTTAATGTCAATTTGCATTTTCTTTCTCCTATCTAAGTTTAATATGAATTTCACGAAGCTGTTCTTCTGTGACAAATGATGGAGCCCCCATCATTAGATCTTGAGCTTTAGAACTCATTGGAAAAGCAACAACTTCTCGAATGCTTTTTTCACCGAGAAGAAGCATTAAAATTCTATCCACCCCAGGTGCAATTCCTGCATGTGGCGGAGCACCATATTGGAAAGCTGTGTAAAGTGCACCAAACTTTTTCTCGACATCTTCTTGCGAATAGCCAACAATTTCAAAAGCCTTTAACATTGTTTCTTCATCTGTGTTGCGGACTGCCCCACTTGAAAGCTCAACACCATCGACAACAACGTCATATTGATATGCTAAAATATCAAGTGGATCTTTTTCTTTAAGAGCTTCAAGCCCACCTTGTGGAAGGCTGAAAGGGTTGTGACAAAATCCAATTTCGCCAGTTTCTTTATCTTTTTCATACATAGGGAAATCCACAATCCAGCAAAATTTATATTCGCTGTCATCTTTAAGCCCCAAAGTTTCGCCCACCCTTGTTCTAAGGGTTGAAGCAAGCGAGAAACAAAGTGAAGGATCTTCATCTGCAATAACAAAAATATCATCACCCACTTTTGCTTTCGTTACCGCTTTAAGGTCTTCACATTCTTGCTCTGAAATAAATTTTACAATTGGTCCTTTAAGTGAGCCATCTTCTAAAACTCTGACCCATGCAAGACCTTTTCCTCCAAGAGATAACATCTCTTCTGTAAGTTTATCATAAAACGAACGTGGTTGTCCACTTGCACAAACAGAAAAACCTTCAATTGTTTTTCCACGAAATGCTGAAAACTCTGATTTTTCAAAAACCTTGTCGAGCGATTGCATTTCAATTTGAATTCTAAGGTCTGGTTTGTCGGTTCCATATTTGATTAATGCTTCTTTATATGGAATTTTAACAAAATGTCTGTCTGGCATTTTCTTGATTCCAAACTTAGAAAAAATCCTATAAAGCACGTCTTCACAAACCTCAAAAACATCTTCTTGAGTTGCATAGCTCATTTCCATGTCAAGTTGATAAAACTCTCCAGGAGAGCGGTCTGCTCTTGCATCTTCATCTCTGAAACATGGTGCAATTTGAAAATATTTT
This sequence comes from uncultured Clostridia bacterium, assembly GCA_900554955.1. Taxonomy (GTDB): domain Bacteria; phylum Bacillota; class Clostridia; order Christensenellales; family UBA1242; genus UMGS2069. The sequence continues at coordinate 1,380 of USJH01000018.1, forward strand.
TCAAAACCAGCACACATCAAAAGTTGTTTAAATTGTTGTGGAGCTTGTGGCAAAGCATAAAACTTGCCTTTATGCACACGGCTTGGAACAAGATAATCTCTTGCACCTTCCGGGCTTGAAACTGTAAGAATCGGAGTTTGAATTTCTTCAAAGTCCTTTTCTCTCATGATTGTTCTCATTTCATAAAGAACATCACTTCTAAGTTTCATTTTCCTTTGCATTTCTGGACTTCTAAGGTCCAAATAGCGATATTTCAAGCGAACATCTTCACTTGTTTTTCTGCTGTCTTCAATTTCAAATGGAAGCATGTGTTTTGCTTTTGAAAGCACTTCCATTTTTTCAATTAAAATTTCAATTTTACCAAGTTTTGATTTTTCATCAATTGTGTCTTGGTCTCTTTTTTGAACAGTTCCTGTAACGCTTATTACACTTTCTTTTGAAAGTGAAGAAAGCAAACTGTCGTCATGTGTTTTGAGTTGCACAAAACCATATTTATCACGAAGGTCGATAAAAACAATTCCGCCATGATCACGGACAACCTTCACAAATCCAGCAACTTGAACAGTTTTTCCAATATAAGACTCGTCAAGTTCTTTGCATGTTATTGTTCTATACATTTTTATATTCTCCTATTTTTTGGTTATTTTTAAATTGATTTTATTTTTAAAATATATTGATAATTTTTATATTAAAAGAAACATTCGCCCCGACGGGCATTTGTTTTAAGTTTTAAAAGTTTCATGATTTTTCTCCTTGAAAACAAAAAAAGTGGAAAGGGTTAACCTTTCCACTTTGCTTCTATTTGTTTATTATTTTGCCTATTTTATAACAATAGAAAAGGAACCCATTATATTTAATGTGTTTGCATTATTATTGTTATTGTTATTAGCAAATATTTTAAACATAACTTGCTCCTTCTTTAAATTTTATAATGTCAGTATAACATCAAAATCCAAATCTGTCAACCACTTAACACCTTAAAAAAACATTCAAATGCATAAGCGACTTTTAATATATTTATATATTACTTTTTCAAAATTTAATCAAATTGATATTTAAAACTGCAATTTTTAATTGATTTTTGTAACTTTTCTTTTTGAAATTTTATATGCATCGCCATAAATCTTTTCGCCATTTTCATCAACCAAAATATATGAAAGGTTAGGAATCGCAATAAAATCATGCCAATCCGACATCGGCAAAATATATTCTTGAACGGTGTCAAACTCAAGTTGAAATTGATAAAAAACGCCATCAAAATGTGGAATTATAATTCCATTATAAAGCCCTAGTCCATCAAGCCAACGTGGTTCATCTTTTCCCATTTCAATTTCAGGAAAGTTTGCAACAATCTTTCCAAGGTTCATTGCACCTGCAGAAACTCCAACAATCACACCTTTAAAGTTTGAAAGAGTTTCAGCAAGTGACATTTCTTCAAAAAACTTAAGTTCTCTCAAACATGCCCCACCACTTAAAACAACAAGATCTGCACCACGCACAATCTCTTTTGCATTTTCTGAGTTTCTATGATCAAGAACAATTGTTTCTTTAAATTTTATACCGGTTTTCGCAAATGATTTAGTCATCATTTTTGCACGTTTATCATTTTTTAAATATTCATCTGGATCATTTGCAACAAAAACAAAACGATTTGTATTTTTCAAACTTTTTGAAAGGTTTGTTGCAAAATCATTTGTGTTGTCAAGTTTTGAAGGAAAACGAATTCCGAAAATTCCCTTTTTATAATATGGAACAATGCTCGTTAAAAAAATTGTCATCTTTTATCTCCTTTTCTTTATTTTATCACAGCACAAAAATTATTGCATCTTTTTTGATGCAAAAAAAACAACAAACCAAAATGATTTGTTGCATGTTGTTTTAATTAAATTTCTCGTCTTTCACGAAGTGCTTTTGAAAGAGTAACTTCATCAGCAAATTCAAGCTGTGTTCCAGCAGAAAGTCCTTGAGCGATTCTTGAAACTTTAACACCATATGGCTTAACCAATGTTGCAATATACATTGCAGTTGCTTCGCCTTCAACATCTGGACTTGTTGCAAGAATAACTTCTTTTGTATTTCCTTTTGCAATTCTTTCAATAAGTTCAGCAATTTTAATGTCTTTTGGTGCAATGTTTGCAAGTGGATTTATTGTTCCGTGCAAAACATGATATGACCCGTTATATGAATGTGCTTTTTCAATTGCCATCACGTCTTTTGGTTCTTTAACAACACAAATTGTTTGCTCGCTTCGTGTTTGGCAAATTGGGCAAATCTCACCTTCAGCAAAGTTCCCACAATTTTTGCAAAATCTAACTTGATTTTTTGCATCTAAAATTGCTTGTGCAAAATTCTCGGCATTTTCCTTTGAGCCCGTAACAATATAATATGCATATCTCCCAGCGGTCTTTTTCCCAACCCCAGGAAGCTTGCTAAACTCATTCGTAAGACGATCTAAACTTTCAATGTTAGAAAGATCCATCTTACATCATTCCTCCAAAGCGTCCAAGCTTTTCTTGTTTTAAAGCATCTGCCTTTGCAGCCGCATCATTAAATGCAGCAAGAACAAGGTCTTCAAGCATTTCAACATCGTCCGGATCAACAACAGAAGGATCAATGTTAACAGCAACTGGAGTTTTGTTTCCTTTAAGTGTAACTTTAACAAGTCCACCACTTGCTTGTCCTTCAACTTCAGCTTCCTCAACCTCTTGACTTGCTTTCATTGCTTCTTCTTGCATTTTTTGTGCTTGACGCATAAGAGCTTGCATATTGTTGTTTCCACCGCCCATAAATCCACCAAATTTTCCCATAAAAAATTCTCCTTAAAATATGATAATATTATATTTTTTTATAATCATTAAGTCATTATTCGTCAACTTCAAGCTTTCCGCCAAAATATGACGAAAGCTCATTAACATTTCCAGCGCTTTTCTGCTCTTTAACTTTAAATTGATATGAAATTCCAAGATTGTCAAAAAACTCTCTTAAAACAAGTTTGTTTTTCTCTCTTGAAATAAGCTCAAGTGTAAGCTTATCATCAACATAAAAAGTTGCTTCTTTTCCATTAAGGTCAACATTTTGAACTTGACGAATTGCCGTTAAAAGCCCCATGTCTTTATTTTCTCTCAAAAATGCAAGAAGTTGACCAAGCAAATTGTTTGCATTTTCTGAATTTTGCACACTTTTTGGTGCATTTTCCACGGTTTTTTGCACTTTTTCTTGATTTATTTCAACATTTCCAGTTAAAACCGGTCTGTTTTCTGCATTTTTTACCGGAAGAGTTGTAAATGCTCCGCCATAAACAATTTTTTCAAGTTTTTCAACACGTTCAAGCAAGTTAACATCTGCAAGTGTCTTAATGATTGCAGTTTCAAGAACAATTCTTGGATTGATGCTATATCGAAGTTCAGCCTCAATCTCGCTAAGATTTGTGATGAGTGCGACAATTTTTGCATATGCTTCTTCGGTTGCTTGCTGTTTCATCTTTTCAAAAGTTTCAGGAGATGCAACAACCATTGTTTTTGCTCTTTCACCAAGAGTTTGAATTATCATTAAATCACGAAAATATGAAATTAAATCTTTGCTTAAAACAAGAGGACTTTTCCCACCAGACAAAACCTTGTCAAGCTCAATCATACTTTGCCCCATATTGCCCGATAAAACTGCATTTGAAATTGAAAGGAGCATGTCTTTTTCAGTTGTTCCAAGAACCTCCATCACGCTTTTATAGGTCAGATTTTCGCCTGAATATGAAATGCATCGGTCAGCAATTGACAATGTGTCACGAACACTTCCTTCACCAGCTCTCGCAATCACTTCAACAGCAGAATCTTCCGCATTTATATTTTCATTTTTGAAAACTTTTTTAAGAAGCATTGAGAGATCTGCAACTGAAACAAGACCGAAATCAAAACGTAAACATCTTGACAAAATTGTTGCTGGAAGTTTATGCACTTCGGTTGTTGCCAAAATGAAAACCGCATGCGATGGTGGCTCTTCAAGTGTTTTTAAAAGTGCATTGAATGCACTTGGCGAAAGCATGTGAACTTCGTCAATAATATATACTTTATATCTTCCGGCAACAGGTGGATATTTGACCTTTTCTCTTAAATCACGAATTTCATCAACACCATTGTTAGAAGCAGCATCAATTTCCAAAATATCAATATTATTCCCTGCAAGCGCTTTGCACGTTTCACAGTTTCCACATGGAGAACCATTCACAGGGCTTTCGCAGTTGATTGCTTTTGCAAATATTTTTGCTGTTGATGTTTTTCCCGTTCCACGACTTCCACAAAACAAATATGCATGTCCGATCTTGTCATTTTTAATCTGATTGACCAATGTTTGAATAATATGGCTTTGACCGATCACTTCATCAAAAGTTTGTGGACGATATTTTCTGTAAAGAGCAAGATACATGTTTTTCTCCTTTAATTGTTTTTAACTTTAAGTTTGATTCTTTGAATTGTGTTTGTAACACTTCTTGGGCTTGTTCCAAGCTCTTTTGCAATTTGAGCACTTGTAAGTCCTTCAAGATAAAGCGAAAGAACTTTTTGTTCGTTTTTGCTTAATATTCGAATAAGCAGATCAATTCGCTCGTCATCACTTTCATGTGAAAGAAAAATCTCTTCAGGGTCGCCCGCAGTTCCAATTTCGCCAATTTCAAACTCTTCATCTTCACTGTTTGTTCTCACAATTGGAACCGAATTGTTAAGCGGTTGGTTTTTCTGTGCATTTGCATGCTTGATTGCATCAATAACCTTTCTTTTCACACATGTCATGGCATATTTTGTGAAAACTTCACTTCCATATTCCGCCCTTGATGTGTCAAAGTTTTTGATGGCTTCTAGAAAACCAATCATTCCTTCTTGATAAAGGTCTTCACTTGTTCCGCCGACAAGATAAAAACGCCTGCAAACTGCACGAATCATGCTTGCATATTGATCAACAAGTTTATTGAAAAGATCTTCATCAAGACAATTTTTTTCCATTTTTATTTTCCTTGCATTACTGCTTCATACATGCAAATTCCAGCAGACACACTTGCATTCATAGAGTTTACATTGCCAGTCATTGGAATTTTTATGATTTGATCTGAAAGTTTTCTTGCAAGATCTGAAACCCCAAAGCCTTCAGAACCAACAACAATTGCAACATTTCCTTTAAGATTTGTTTTTCTGATATCTTCTCCGTCCATGTCTGCACTATAAACAAAAATATTTTCTTCTTTAAGACGTTTAATTGCATCATTAAGGTTGTTAACTTTTATAACTTTAACATAGTTTATAGCCCCGGCAGATGAACGAATTACTGTTTCATTCACAAGTGCACTATGACGAGCCGGAATAATTACACCCGAGAACCCAAGACATTCTGCACTTCGAATAATGCTTCCAAGATTGTGTGGATCTTCAACACCATCAAGCAAAATGAAAAGTTTTCGCTTGTCCGAATTTTCTAAATCTTTCAAAACTTCTTCAAGATCATAATATTTATAATCAGTTGTAAAAGCAATAATTCCTTGATGATGCCCAGTTTTGCTCATGCGGTCAAGAACTTGCTTTGGTGCAAATTCAACGCGAATCTTTTTATCTTTTGCATTTTTAATTTGTTCACGAATTTCTGCATCGTTGGTTTTGTCAACCACAACGATTTTTTCTATTGTTGTTCCAGATTTAATTGCTTCAAAAACTGGATTTTTTCCTTCTGCTAACATTTATTTCTCCATTATAGACATGTTTAAAATCTGATTTAATCTTTCGCTTTGACCAGTCAAATATAAAAAACCAATCAAAGCTTCAAAAGCTGTTGCATAGTTATATTCTGAAACCGAATAGTTTTTTGCAGTTTGCCCTTTTGCAGTGTTTCTTGCACGCATTGCAATGTCATGCTCTTCTTCAGAAAGAAGTGGCTCGATTTCTTTGAAAACTTTGCATTGAAAGCCAGCATTTATAAATTCTTTCGTCATGCGAGTAAGTTGATTGACTTTATAATCTCCACTTTTTGCAAGATGCTCACGCACAAACAAAGTATGAACACTGTCACCAACAAAAGCAAGTGCAAGCGGCTGCATTTCTCTGACTTTTTGTTTGTTTAAATCAAATTCCATATTTTCCATGAATAAATTATACCATTTTATTTGCCTTGAAGCAACAAATAAATAAATTTCTAAAAAGAAAAAGTCCAAGCGGCATTTCGCCTGAACTTTAAACTGTTTTTTTTGAACGCTGTTAAAAAATTATTGCAACCAATACCTATCAGTTGTTTGATCCCAAACATCTTTTAAATTTGCTCCATCAACTTTTGCATTGTTTTTAAAATCATCATCACTTTTAAAGAAATCTTTTTCTTTAGTTTTTGAATTGAAAAGTCTAATCATTTTTCTTTTATTATCATCATAAACAATTTCCACGGCATAATAAACACCTTTATACTCAAACTGCATTTCACCGTAACTATGTAGAGCTTCTATAAAATCATCAAAATCAGGTTCAAGTGGTTTTCCTTCCTTATAAAGCTGCCTGGCTTTGTTCAGTGATATCAAATTTGGTGTTGCAACAATGTCTGGATTCTCTTCATTCAAAAAGCAATTCCACCACCCGCAAAAAGAACACTTGCCTTGTTTGTAAGTGTCAACATCAATAATCTGAGAACAAACTTCACAATTTTTCTTATATGTTTTCCCCATTCTTCTCTCCATTTTTTATTCATACAAAAATTCAAGGTCATTTCTGTTTTATTTTAAATTGTTTTTTTATAACGCCATAAGCAAACGTTTTTCGTTTTACAGATAGTCAGGGTTTTCAACCTTGTCCCAAATGTCTTTCACATATTCATTTCCAATTTTTGCATTGTCAATAAAGTCTTGTTTATCATTAAAATAATAAACATTTTCAGGACTCCAACCAAACTCAATTTTCGTTTCAGTTTCACCAACCAAAAACAAACAACAATCAAGATCTTTATATCTGAATCCTGCTTCACTATAAAAATATAACATTTCAAGAAAATCGTCCAAATCAGGCTCTATTGATTTTCCTTCCTTATATAATTGTTTTGCCTTGATTAATGACACTTTATTTGGAAAAATCACTTCCGTTTCGTTTATTTCTCCAAGACTATTGTTATACCAATTGCAATGCGGACATTCATTATTTTCTTTTTCTCCGTCTGACAAAATTTCACCACAGACATCACATCTTTTTATATTTCTATTATTCATAATTACTCCTTTTCTTTCTAACAATAATTATCATTTTTCGGAACTGATTTTTCCCGTGGCTTTAACTTCGTCCAATCCCAAGGATGATCGTGTGGAAATGTATGTGTATTGTTCGAATTACCATGTTCCAAATCCCTATCCCAAATAGCCTTCCCTTCAGCATCATACCACCGCTGTTGTATTAACTTTCCAGTCAATTCATCATAATAGTTAGTCCTTGAATTAGGTGGACAGCCTTTAATTTCTTTAATATTCTTTCCATAAGGTCCGTAAACTTTTTTTACACCACCACTAGGTTTACACATTCCAATTATATCACCCCCTGTGGTGAAAGTTCAAATATTTTAGAAACAATATATCCATTATTACCCGACAACACAAAATAAAGTTTTTGTCCACTCAAACCTTCAATTTTCAGAGTTGTATTAAATTCTCCAATAACATTATATTTTGTTTTAATTTTAACTTCATCTAAAAACCAAGTTATGTTATTTGCAAACAATGACACATCAACAACATAGCACCCTGCCGTTGCATAATTCTTTGAAAGAAAAAATATAATTTATCATGAAATCTCGAAAATTTATTTTTACACTTTTATCAAAAGGTCAAATTCTTTTTTTAAGTTTAATCTGCATTTTGGTTTTCTCTTCAGCAATCACTCTTGACGCAGTTTCTGCAAGCACACTAAATTCTCACGAACGTCCACTTTTCACGGTTGTCATCGACCCAGGACATGGCGGACTTGACCCTGGAAGCATTGGATATAAAACAAAAACAAAAGAAAGCGAAATCAATCTTGCAGTTTCACTTTATCTTTATAAACTTCTTGAAGACTTTAACATTAACGTTATCATGACTCGAAACACAAGTGATGGACTTTATGGAATTTCAACAAAAAACTATAAAAAACGTGACATGCAAAAGCGAAAAGACATCATCAATGCAATCAACCCAGACATTGTTGTTTCAGTCCACATGAACAGCTATGTTCGCCACAACCTTCGTGGTGCACAAGTTTTTTATGACAAACACAGCAAAGAAGGTGAGCAACTTGCACTTTGCATTCAGGACCAGTTTTCAGTCCGCCTTCCAGCAAGTGATAAAGGAATTTCGATTGGCGACTATTATATGTTGAAATGCACTGCGCAAGCTTCTGTAATTGCCGAATGTGGATTTTTATCTAACGAAGAAGATGAAAAATTGCTTATTTCAAAAGAATATCAACAAAAACTTGCCGATTGCATTTTTAAAGGAATTGTTTCATATCTAAACCAAGAATAAAAAAATTAAAATTAAAATTGATTGTTTATCAAATTAAAAAACGAACACTAAACGCACCCTAATTTTGATAAAATTATCAAAAATATTTGATATGAAAAAAAACCGTGCTATAATATTTATATGGAACTTACAACAAAAGGAAGATATGCCGTTAGAATCATGGTTGAAATTGCCAAACATGGGGGCAATGTTGTTTCCGTGCAAGAAATTGCAGAAAATCAAGACATATCTGTTAAATATCTTGAAAAAATCATTAATATTTTAACAAAAAAATCGCTTCTTGAAAGTCAAAGGGGAAAAGACGGTGGCTATCACCTTACTAAAGATCCAAAAGACTATACCATTCAAGAAATTTTAAAAGCAACTGGCGACCAAGCAGAAATTGTTGCCTGCCTTCACGGAAAAGATTGTCCACGTTCTTGCAATTGCGACACTCAAGAACTTTGGGGAAACCTTGATAGCCTTATAAACCAATATCTTGAAAGCGTTACACTTGAAAACCTTTTAGATAAAAACTTTAAAAAACCAATTTTGAAATTAAAATAAAGTCACAAATTTTGTGACTTTATTTTTTTTAAAACATGTTGACAAACAATCAGAGCACATTTATAATAATATCATACCAATGCGGTAGGAATTGTTAAATATTTTCCTATCATATATTAAGGAGCTAAAAATGATATATCTTGACCATGCTGGAACAACCCGCATAAGCGAGCATGTTCTTGAAACAATGATGCCATATTTAACTGAAGAATATGGAAATGCATCAAGCCTTCACACTCTTGGGCAAAAGGCAAAAGAAGCACTTGAAGATGCAAGAGCAAAAGTTGCAAAATGCATCAATGCCCTTCCCCGTGAAATTTATTTCACATCTGGCGGAAGTGAAAGTGACAACCAAGCAATTTTATCCGCAGCCATTCTTGGCGCAAGAAAAAATAAAAAACATATCATCTCAACAAAATTTGAACATCATGCAGTTCTTCACACCCTTGCAAAACTTGAAAAACAAGGATATGAAGTGACCTATCTTGACGTTTATGAAAACGGAATAATTCACCTTTCAGATCTTGAAAATGCAATCCGTGAAGACACATGTCTTGTAACAATAATGTTTGCCAACAACGAAATTGGAACAATTCAACCAATCAAAGAAATTGGTGAAATCTGCCACAAGCATGGAGTTATTTTTCACACCGATGCAGTCCAAGCTGTCGGACACATTCCAGTTGATGTTAAAGAAATGAACATTGACATGCTTTCAATTTCCGGACACAAATTTCATGGTCCGAAAGGTGTTGGTGCACTTTATGCAAAAAGCACAATCCTTCTTTCAAGTTTGATTGAAGGTGGTGCTCAAGAAAAAGGAAAACGTGCTGGAACTGAAAATGTTGCAGGAATTGTTGGAATGGCAACTGCACTTTGCGATGCTGTTTCAGAAATGCAAGAAGTTGCAAAAAAAGAAACAATGCTTCGAGACAAACTTATTTTGGAACTATCAAAAATTCCACACAGTGCACTTAATGGCGATGCAAAAATGCGTGTGCCAAACAATTTCAACATGTGCTTTGAAGGAATTGAAGGTGAAAGTTTGCTTCTTCTTCTCGATGATGCCGGAATTTGTGCATCTTCTGGAAGTGCATGCACTTCTGGTTCGC
>USJH01000019.1 GCA_900554955.1 uncultured Clostridia bacterium
TAAACAACTTCTGTCAAACAATTTTTGCTTTTTGCAAACAATGATACTATTTTCTTATATTTATTTTTATAATCAAGAATGAATCAATGCATATTATTTCGTCAATCTTTTCAATTCTGTTTAAACCAAAAAGAGAACACTCCATTTTGTCATTTCGAGAGTGTCCGAAAAATCTTTATGTCTTTTTAAACCAATTATGTTTCGATGTGAAATTTATACGAGAACTCACATAGAAAGTTCAGCAGCAAAACAACAAAAAAAAGATGCAAACAAATTGCATCTTTTTTTATAAAATTTTCTTCAGATTAAAGAACAGAAACTTTTTTCTTGTCTTTTCCCACTCTTTCAAATTTAACAACACCGTCTTTCTTTGCATAGAGTGTATCATCGTCACCAATTCCAACATTGGTTCCTGGATGAACTTTTGTTCCACGTTGACGAACAATAATGTTTCCAGCAGAAACTGTTTCACCACTATATTTCTTAACGCCAAGACGTTGAGCATTACTATCTCTTCCGTTCTTTGAAGAACCGCCACCTTTTTTATGGGCGAATAACTGCAAATAGATAAACATATTAGTTTTTAACCTCCAATTCAATAAAATCTGAGAAGCCTTGATAAAGGTCGCTTACTCCGCAAAGCATTGTTTCTAAAATTGCGTCTGCTTGAATTTGTTGAAGTTCTGACAAATCGTCAGGAACACTCATGAACAAATATCCTTTTTCTTCTTCTCTTTTAAGGGTGATATTGATGCCCGCAACACTCATAAGACCAAGTGCTGCAGTTTGAACAACACTTGAAAGTGCTGAACAAACAATATCTTCGCCATATTCACCATAGTTTGTGTGGCCATCACACTCAACCGTGCAAATATGTCCTTGTTTTTTTGTTATTTTAACAATTGTCATTTTTCTTTTAACCTATTGAAACGATTTTCAATTTTGTATAAGGTTGACGATGACCTTGCAATTTACGAACGTTCTTTTTAGCTTTATATTTATAAACAACAACTTTGCTGTCTTTGCCATGTTCAAGAACTTCTGCTTTTGCTTTCACGCCAGCAACGATTGGTGTTCCAGTTGTGATTTTTCCATTGTCATCACAAACAAGAAGGCAATCAAATTCTACTGTGTCGCCAACATTAGCATCAATTTTTTCAGTTTTGAAATATCTTCCGGTTTCAACTTTTTCTTGTTTTCCACCTGCACGAATAATTGCGTACATAATCTTTCCTCCCTTCTCCAGTCTCACTGCACCGGGTGAATTTTACAATTCTTGCAAACCCTTCACATGTGGCACGTTTGTTATTCTACACTTGTTTTTACCATTTGTCAATAAAAAGACGTTAATATTTTATAAATGTGATTTTGTTCTTAAAAAAAATTACATTACATAAAAAATTGTAAAAATCAAGTCCTAAAAATTTAAAATCAAAATCTTTCGAGAAAAAATAAGTTCCGGCACAATGCCGGAACGGAACTACAAAATTTCATCAATGTTTTTAAATGAGCCATTTTCATGAACATATAGTCCAGCTTTTGTAACGTTGCATTGTTCCCAACGTTTACCAAGAAATTTCATTAAAACCTTTGCGAGCTCATCAATTCGAACAGATTGCTTATCAACCCCCGCAAAAACAACAAACTCGTCATCTTTATACTCAACATTATAAATGCGGTCTTTAACATTCATATGTTTTTTCTCACCATGAAGTTCAACGTCTATATATATTTCTGGCTGCGCAAAAAACTCTTTGATTCTGCCTTTATATGTCTTATAATCGTCAAAACCGATAATATATCTCGCACAATTGTTTATTGTTGAAATGCTAAAACGTTGTTTTGAATCACGAACAAAAATTAAATCCATCCATGCCGGCAAATTATTTTTGATTTTTGCTTCAACAATCTCATCTTTTTCGGTTGTATCGATTGTGACATATTCTGAATAGCTTTCAACATTCACTCTGGTTGGAAGTGAAAAATATATTCTAAGATCTGGATTTGTCACACTTTTTGGAAGAATTGAAACACCAGAAATTGCGAAAATCCTGCGCCAAATGCGGATAATGTCGCTGTGTGCGAAGAACATTCCAGCTCCGGTTTTTGCATATTTAACAACGACCATTAACACATACCCCCATTTTCAAAAGTCCGCAACCATTGCACCCACGAAGGCAATCTCTTGTTGGTTCACCCTTTTGAGCTTTTTTAAACTCTCGAAGCAAAAAGCCTTTATCAACCCCAGTCAAAACAAGGTCATAGCCAAAAATTTCTTTTTCATCAAACTTGCGAAGGAACATGTTTTTTTTCATTTTCAAGTTTTCAAATGCTTTTTCATATGCTTCAACATTAAAGAACTCTTCATCGCCATCAAAAATTGCGCCATTTGCAAAAGCTTTTTTGATAAGTGGACATACTCTGCGATCGGCACGGCTTAACACCGCCTCAATCTCGCTTGCAACTGGATTTCTGAATGCAAGTTTAACTCCCATTTTCATGAATGCGACAGTCAAAAACTTCTGACGTTTTTCAGCTTCTGCTCTTCCAATGAATGCGCACCACTGAAATGGTGTGTTTGGTTTCGGAATAAAGGTTTCAACAGTTGCACCAATATTAAGCGGTTTTTTGCTTGTTCTGTTTTGCTTATAAAGAACCTTGATTTTTGCAACCATTTCTACAATTCCAAGCAAATCTTCAGCTGTTTCATATGGAAGTCCAATCATGAAATTGAGTTTTATCAAGGTTGTTCCCTTTTTAAATTCTTCTGCAATTTTACTGTAAATCTCGCTATCTGAAAGTGGCTTATTTATAATGTTTCGAAGTCGTTCTGTTCCCGCTTCTGGCGAAAGAACAAATGCATTTTTGCCAGCAAGACATGTGATTTTTGGTTTGAAAGACTCTTTATATTGCGAAGAAAGAACATATGAAATTTTCTTTTCTTTGCAAAGATCGTCCATGAAATGTTTAAGTTCTGAAATGTGCGAATATTCATCTGGAGCAAGTGCTGTTAATGCAACTTGCGGAACACCACTTTGGAAAACCTGTGCATTGGCCTGTGCAACCAAAGATTGAACTCTTCTTTCCCTTATCGGACGAAACATATATCCTTCTCTGCAAAAACGACAACCACGAGTGCAGCCACGCATAATTTCCAAAGTTCCACGTTCAAACCTTGATTTTATGTTTGAAACAACAGGCTTTGTTGGGAAATATGCCCTGTCAAGATCACGCAAAATCTGACGTTTTACAGGATTTCCGATAAGTTTTGAAATTGTTCCATTTTTTGCATATTCAATTTTACTTTTAGATGGAACATATACTCCATCAAGAAGTGCAAGACGGTTTAAAGTTTCTTCTCGTGAAAGATTTGAAAGTTTTGCCTTTAAAATGGTGTCAACAATCTTGACAACAACATCTTCTTGATCACCAATCACTGCAAAATCAACAAAATCAGCAAGTGGCTCGGGATTTGCAGTTACAATTCCACTTGCAAAAATAAGCGGATAATTTTTATTTCTAAGCTTGCTTTCAAGTGGAATTCCAGCAAGATAAAGCATATAAAGAAAAGTTGTATATTGCATTTCACTTTGAAAATTGAAATTCAAAACATCAAACCTTGAAAGCGGAAGCTGATTTTCAAGTGAAAACAACGGATATCCAGCCTTTCTAAGTTCTTTTCCCATGTCAAGAGCAGGTGCAAAGCAACGTTCACAAGCATAGCCCTTGCGGTCATTCAAAAGATAATATACAGTTTGAGAAGGAATGTCTGAAACTGCATGCTCATAAAGATCCGGAGTGCACAAACAAAACTTCACCCTCGGATCGGCATTAACAACAGGCATGCAAAGTTCTGCCCCAACATAGCGAGCAGGTTTTTGAACTTTCTTTAAAATTTCAACAAGCTTTTTGTCCATGCGATTATATTAACACAAGTTTTATCATTCGTCAATATGCATATTGCATATTAAGCTTATAAAAGCCACTCTTCACTTCCCAACTTTTTCACTTTCAAGAAGCGAAAAAACTTCAAACTCGTTTATAGTTTTTACAATTTTCATGTTATCATCAACAACCTTGAAAGTTGTAATGTGACGAGCATCAACAAGGCGGAACAATTCAAGTGGCGACATGTCTTGATGCACATATATCACTTGTCCAACAACTCCACCCTTTTTGCACTTTTCAAGTTTTCGAGAAAAATATAAAATTCGTTTATAGTTTGCATTTTTGTTTTCAGATAATGCTGACAAAAACAAATTTAAACTTGCAATACCAATCGAAAAAACCGGAGAAATGAAAAGCGAAACAACAAACAATACAAACAAAATCAAACTGAAAAAAACTGAGATTGTTTTGCAAATTTTAACAGCATTTTTTCTTTCAAATTTTCGGCTTAAAAATCCAAGCAAAACCCTGCCACCATCAAGCGGAAAAATTGGCAAAATATTAAAACCAAAAATTGCAAAATTTATCACAGCTTGGTCTTGCAAAAAATTATAACTTTCAGGCCAAATCCACCAAAAAGAAACAATCAAAAATCCAACGAGCAAATTGAAAAGTGGAGCGGAAATTGCAATCAAAATTTCGTCTTTAAAACTGAACTCATCTTGCTCAGCATCAAGAACAGCACCACTCACTTGCAAACTTATTTTTGAAAGTCCATAGCCCAGTTTTTTTGCAACAAAAGCATGAACCATTTCATGAATACAAAGCCACAAAAAATAGCAAATTAAAATTTTGAAAAGTCCAAAAAAACTTCCGACAACAATTAAAACAAGAAAAGAAAAATGCACAGAAATTTTTGATTTTTCTTTGCATTTTTTCACGAATTTCTTTATGCTAAAACGTTCTTTTTTGAGTGTTATGTCTGACATGATATATTTTCTACACTTCCCAATTTATCTAACTTTCCACGTGCTATGTGTGGCATAATGCTCATGAAAATGTCATTTCGCCATCTTTAACAATTAAACCCGCAACCGGCTTTCCTGCAAGCAAAATTTTAAGGTTGATTTGTGAAGAATATGAAACCCCAATTGCTGTGTTTTTCTTCACGCTGTCTCCTTCTTTTACTCCAACATTATCAAGATCAGCATAAACCGAAACAAGTCCTTTTCCGTGTGAAATTGTAACCGTTTTTGAAAGCCCCTTATCTTCAACTTTTGTAACTTTCCCACCAAGGCATGACTTTACAACAAGACTTCCAAGACCATTCACTTTAAAGCATTCTTTTCCTTCTGAAACAAAAACATTTTCAAACGGCATTGCAATTTCTGAAACGACATTCGAAACTTCTTTTTCTGTCATTGTTTCTTCTTCTGAAACAAATTTTAGTTTGCCAATATCTTGAAGATTTGGAGCCCATGAAGAAGTGATTCTTTTAACCTCATCTGCAAAGCCAAAATATGAAAGCGAAAACCCCATTAAACTGAAAGTTAAAAGCACACAAAAAAGACTGCCAAGTGTGAAGAGTTTTCTTGCGGGCATCACTCGGTTTTTATTTTCTTCACTTTTCGCAGTCTTTAATTCTTTACATTTTTAAATGCACGCATATTCTTCCCCTTTTTCAAAATATATGAAACAAGAATATGCAATATTCAATTTTTAAAGCGGGTTTTCTTTTTTCGTCAAAAGCCTTTTTGCCAAAAAAGAAAAATCAATATTCATCTCACCATTTTTTTGCACATGAATTTTTGCTCTGTAATCTGTCGGATCAATTTCAAAATATTGCTTTAAAACATAAAAAACTTCAGACGCAACAACATCAGTAATCTGATGCGGCGACTGAACTTTATCAAGAAACAGCACATTTTGAGTTTTCTCAAAAATCTGATTCGAAATGTTAAACATTATATGCTCCTTTTAAGGTTTCTTCTTATCATTCCAAGAAATCCTTTATATTTCCCGTCATAGTCATAAATTGTCTTTTTGTCCGTTCGAAGATTCATTGCAAGAGTTGAAAATGCCAAAAATAGCCCACCTTTTGCAACTCTGTCAAACCTGAAAGATGAATATATATTAATATCATCACTTTCGGGCAAAACACCAAGAAGCGGGATTTTCAAAAGACTTTCAATTTGCAAATGTGAAAGCATTTCTTTTCTTGCCACCATGTCACCACGAATTCGGTTTATGACACAAGCAATATTTTGCTTTCCAAGCCCTTTCAAAGCCCCTATCGCCTTATCGGCATCTCTAAGCGAAGAAACATGTGGAGTTACAACAACAATGGCTTCTGTTGTGGATTTTGCCGCCAAATAAAAATTATCATTAATCCCAGCAGGAGCGTCAACAATCACAAAATCAAAGATTTCAGCAAGCTTGTCAACCAGAGTTTGCATTTGAAAAGAATCAAATTTTTCTTCGGCACTCTTTTGCGATGGCAAAATATATAAATTTTGCAAAATCGGATCTTGCACAAGTGCTTGTTTAATTCGGCAACGAAGCGACAAACAATCGCCAAGATCATATACAATTTTATTTTCAATATTAAACAAAATGTCAAGATTATTAAGTCCAACATCAAGATCAACAAGGCAAACGTTTGCCCCACTTTTAGCAAGCGCCATTCCAATTCCTGCAACAATTGTGGTTTTTCCAACCCCGCCCTTGCCTGATACAACAGCAATTTTTCTTCCCATCTTCTCTCCTTTTTTGATAAGTATGAACTATTTTCAGTTATGAAAGGTAGAACTTTTTTGCAAAGTTATGAAACTTTTTTGGCATTTTTGTAAAAAATCATAGATAAATCTTTAAACGTTTGACGAAAGCGGTCAAAACTGATTATACTTTAAGTATAAAACTTTAAGAGGTGGAACTATGACTCAACTTATTGCTCTTAAACTTGGCTCAACCGTAACCACAATTTATAAACAAGGTGAAGGTTTGGTTTTGAAAGAACCAAGCTATGTTGCGGTTTCTGGAAGCCTTAAATCTCGTGAAATTAAAGCTGTCGGAAAAGAAGCAAAACGAATGATGGGAAGAACAAGCGGTGGCGTTTCAGTTATCGCGCCAATCAACAATGGCGTTATCACTGACACAGACCTTGCATCAACAATGCTTAAAATATATCTTAAACGCATTTTCCCACGTCACTTTTTAAAACCACACATCAAAGCCGTGCTTTGCACCCCGCTTGGCCTTTCAGTAAGCGAGAAAAAGAACTTTGAAAAAGTGTGCTATAATGCAGGAATTGCCGATGTCACAATGATCCCAGCAATCATTTGTTCTGCAATTGGAGACGATATTCCTGTTGATACAAGCACTGGCAAGCTTTTGGTTACAATTGGTGGCGGAACATCAAACATTGCCGTTATTGCAAATAACTCAATTGTTTCAGGAATCAATATCTCAGTTGGTGGAACATCAATAAACACCGCAATTGAAAACATGATTGTTGAGAAATTCAATTCAAACATTGGTGAAGGAACTGCCGAGAAAATTAAAGGCGAAACCCTTTCTCTTCTTGAAAATGACACTTCTTCAATTGAAGTTCAAGCAGTCAACATTTCAACCCACGAGTCACAAAACATTTTGGTTTCTGCAAAAGACGTATATCCAATTGCAACCCACTATTACGGGAAAATTGCCGAAGCAATTGCAAGCGTAATTACAACTTGCCCACCAGACATTGTGTCCGACATTAAACGTGAAGGCGTTTATATTTATGGAAGCCACAGCCAAATTTCCGGTCTTGAAAAATTCTTTAAAGCAAAACTCGGCCTTAAAATTAATGTTTCTGAGACTTTTAAAACAGACATTCATGGTGCAGCAAAACTTCTTGACAACACCGCCGAGCTCCATGAAATTATAAAGAATTTATAAGTTCTAAGAATTTGAAAATTTAAAGTTTTAACAAAACAATCAAAATAACAGACAAAGAAGTCAGTGCCTTAAAATATCAAGCACAAACAAAAAAGACTGCGAAAATGCAGTCTTTTTTTGTTTGAAACCTTATTGTTTAAGACTTATCAAACAATCTTTCAAAATGTCTTTTTAACACGTTTTTAAGCTAAAATTTCGTTTGCTTTTAATTATGAAACTTTTTTAAGTTTGAGTTCGGTTATTGTAACCTTTTTGTCTTCTGGAATAAGAACGTGTTGCTTGCTTTCATTATAAAGTTTCAAAAGCTCTTGCATTTCTTTTTCAGAAGCAGTTTTGTTTGCTTTAAAGTTTGAAGACCCGCTTGGAAATGAAAAATAGTTGTCATAACTGTCTGCAGATCTTTTGCCCGAAAAAATGCCATCAGTATTTTCACCAACGGTTATGTTTGTGTAATAATCTATTTTATTGCCACTATTTTCAAAATACCAACCGGTAAAAATTGATCCGTCACTATAGTGAACTGAAGGAAGATATCTTACAAGAGAAAGAACATTTCTATCATTATTATAAAAATCATTATATGGCGTACTACCACCTATGTTTATCGTTCCCCCCATAGTATTACTTATGCATTGAGCAGTAGTATCGCTCCAAGCTATTGATTGCAAATAAACATCGGGATCAATAGGAGAATTCATCCAGCCCCAACGTTTGAAAAAGTCAGAATCAGAAAACCTATCAACAGGTTGATTTGGATCCACCGAACCATCACCACGAATCCAACCAGCAAAATCTCCTTCAACCCCATTTTCATCATATTCGGCTATAGGCATTGGAAGCAAATAGTAAACATCGCCTATTGGGTTGTATGTGGAAAAAGAAAAACTATTACTTGAACCACTAAATATTTCATTATAGTTAATTAATGTTTCAATCATATTGCTAAGATCTCCATCAGACCAACCGTTGATTGTAAGATGAAATGTACATTGGTCATAATCGTTTATCTTATCACCACTTACAAAGCATAAACTAAATGGAACAGTTGTATATCCATAATTACTAAAAACACCCGGTTCACTGCCAGATGCAAGATAATAATTCGAATTATTAATAAATGCGTACGGATTGCAATATCTTGGGGTATAAATCGCCTCTACATTGCAAGAACCACTACCCCAGATATCTTCCATATCGCTAGATTTAGCAATAAATTGTGAAAGGTCAAGAATTTTAAAATTGGTATTTTCAAACATTCCATTTGTGTTTGATAAGTTGTTTGTAAACATATATGGCATGCAGAAAGTATCCCAACCGCAACCTGCAAACATATATTGAGCATTTGCAAGATTATAGGTATAATTAATTGCTGGAATATACCCAATTATTTCACCCGTTCTTATTTGTCCGCTATATAATGGGTTTTTCCCCAAACTTGAACAATTATAAAACATATATGACGCATCTTCAAGACTGATGCAATCAAATTCAGCAAAGGCAATTTGTCTTAATAAACAACATTCTTTAAACATGGAATTCATTGATGTTACATTTGGAGTTTGAATTGACAACATTTCCATAAACTCAAGATTATCACATCCTTCAAACATGCTCGTCATGTTTGTAACATCATAGGTGTCATAGTTTCGGAAAATAACCCATTTAAGAGATATCATTCCTGCAAACATATTCGAACAATCTTGCGGAGCAATTAAATCGCCATAGTCTCCGACAAAAGCAACTTGTGTTCCACTATCGTTTGTATAAACTGTTGGTGTGCAACCAGTTTCAAAGAAGGTGTTGCCGTTAGCTCTTGTATAATCAAACGTGTTGTTCTTGCTAAGACCACTTGGAACATTCTCTATTGTTGTAAAAATGATATATTCCGCTTGTTCAATACCTGGATCTGTAGGTGTTGGTGGATCTGGATCAGGGTCTGGAGGTGTTGGAGGATCTGGGTCTGGAGTTGGTGTGTTTTCTGTCCACCTTGCTGTGAGAGTTGTTGAACTTGTGAATGCAAGAACTGTTGAAGCCGTAACCCTTGAACCAGTTGGCGAATACCAACCATTAAAGTTATAACCACTTTGCGTTGGAGTTGGCAACGACTTGCCTATTTCTGAAAGTGAACAACCATAATAACCAACAATGCTTGATGTGGAACACGTTCCACCATTTGCGTCAAAAGTTAATGTAATTTTTGTTGCATAAGTTTGGCTTGTTGTTGTGTTTGCCGGAACACTTGGAGCAATCGCCCCGGTTTCAACATTATAGAGGGTTGAACCTGTTGTAATTGCAATTGCAGTTGAGTTGTTATATGGTGTTTTAAGTGTTAAAATTTTGTTTGACGTTCCAAAATTAAGCATGTTTGTTGATGATGTAACTTTAGCCATGTTAAAACTTGAAAGATCTAGACTTGTTAATTTGAAACAATCAGAAAACATAAAACTCATGTCAGTAACTTTAGATGTATCAAAGTTGCTTACATCTAGACTTGTTAATGAACCACATCTAGAAAACATATAATTCATGTCTGTTACATTTGTTGTGTTAAAATTGCTTACATCCAGGCTTTTCAACTTTAAACACCCGTTAAACATGTGTTCCATATTTGTAACTTTTGATGTGTTAAAATTGCTTAAATCTAAATTTGTTAACACACTACAATTATTAAACATTCCATCCATTCTAACTACATTTGATGTGTCAAAATTGCTTACATCTAGACTTGTTAAACGTTCACACAGTTTGAACATGGAATTCATATTTATTACTTTTGTTGTGTTAAAACTGCTTACGTCTAGACTTGTTAAGTTCTTACAGCCAGCAAACATACTAAACACATTTGTAACATTTGAGGTGCTAAATTTGCTTAGGTCTAAGCTTGTTAAGTTATTACAGCCCAAAAACATACAATACATGTTTGTAACATTTGAGGTGCTAAAAGCTGAAAAATTTATTGATGTTAAAGCACTTAAATTTATAAATAAATCCTTTGAACTATATGGAGCCTTTATATCCCCCCCAACAAACGCAATTTCGGTTGCTGTTGTTCCCTTATAAACTGGAAGGCCGGTTGAAAGTGTTCCAATTTTTGTGTAGCCACTTGGAACAGAAGAAACAAATTTTATGCTTGTTAAATTTGCTGGAGTTACAGTT
>USJH01000020.1 GCA_900554955.1 uncultured Clostridia bacterium
TTTGTTCGGCTGGTTATGCCGATGGGGTTCCTCGGTGTTTATCATCAAAAGGAAAAGTTCTTGTTTGTGGGAAAGAATCTAAAATTGTTGGTAGAGTTTGCATGGACGTTTTGATGTGTGATATTTCAAAAATAAAAGTTGCTAAGGTTGGTGACGAAGTTGTGATTTTTGGAAAGCAAAAACAAAGTTCAATTTCTGTTTGCCAGGTTGCTGAAAATTGTGATACAATAGCATATGAAATTTATACGAACATCTCAGACAGAGTGAAACGTGTTTATAAATGGAGATAAAATGCAAATTATCACTGGAAAATATCGTGGACGAAAGCTTCTAAGCTTGGAAACAGAAAAGACAAGACCAACCCTTGCAAGAGTGAAGGAAAGTCTTTTTTCCATGGTTGATGAATATATTTCTGATAAGATTGTTCTTGATTTGTTTGCAGGTTCGGGGGCTCTTGGAATTGAAGCTTTAAGCAGAAATGCAAAGAAAGTTTATTTCGTTGACAGTAACCCAGATGCAAAAAAAGTTATTGAAACAAACCTTAGAAACGTTAAAGAAGACTTTTCTGTTGAAATTTCTGACTATGTTTTAGCACTTGACAAATATGCCAAAACAGGTGTAAAATTTGACATAGTATTTTTAGATCCGCCATATAAAAGCGATTTTGGAGCAAAAGCAATTGATCTTCTTGCAAAGAAAAACCTTTTAAATGATGGTGCGATTGTATGCCTTGAATATGAAGGCGTAAATCATTTGCAATCTTTTCCAGAATGTTATATAATATTAAAGTCAAAGAAATATGGAATTGCAGGCATTGTGATTTTGGAGTATAGGAAATAATGGAAGATATTACACAACTTATCGATGAACTTGAATCTGAGTTTGCCAAAGGCAAAAATTTTTTATGGTCTAAAAAATCTTTTGTGAACCTTGACAAGTGTGAAGAATTGATTGCAGAGCTTAAACAATCACTTCCTTCATCACTTCAAGAAGCAAGCTATGTTTTGTCTCAACGTGACAAAATCATAAGCCAAGCAAAAGAACAAGCAGACAAAACTTTAAAAGAAGCAGAAGAAAGGGCAGAACAACTTGTAAGTGAAAATGCACTTATCAAGAAAAGTGAAGCTGAAGCAACCGAACTTATGGACAATGCTGAAAAACGTTCAAATCAACTTTATAACGTTACAAAGGACAATATTGACAAACTTTTAAAGTCGGTTGAAGATTATTTGCTTCAAAACCTTCACATTGTAAGAAGCAACCGTGAAGAACTTAACAATGCAAACTTTTCGGTTAAACCAAAAAATAAACAATAAAAAACAAATAACACAGCAGCAGCTGTGTTATTTTTATGCCTATTAAATTTTGATGTCTCTTAAATATTAAAAATTAAGAGCATGGCAAAACAAATAAGAAAGGCGAGAAGTGCTTGAAGAAGTTTTGCAAAAATAAATTTTGAAAATTTAATATTTGTTTTAGATAGAAATGCAAGTGATTGGAAAATGATTGAAAATCCACCAAACGAAATTAAGGAGCAAATTAGAGAAAAGGAAAGTGGTGTTTTGATGAAAGAGAGCATTTTTACGCCTCTTGTCATTTCTACTATGCCAGACACAATACCTTGTGAAAGTGCCATTTTATCTGGGTTTGAAGAGAATATGATGCTTATTGCTTTTGAAAAAATGCCTAATATTTTTGTTTGACTTAATATGTCGATCAAAACAAAAAAGAACGAAATATAAAAGCATACAATAAGCAAACTTTGGCAAGTGTCGGCTGCCGATGTCGTCATTATGTTTAGAATGTTGTCCTTTGATTTGGTATTATTGTTTATTGATTTTTGGATTGCTATATTGCTTTGATTTGAAGAAGTGGAAGAAGTTAAATTATTGCTGGAAATATTTACAGTATTGTTTGCAAAGCCCGTTTCCGCCGTCAGAATTGGAGCATTAATGAGTGGTTTTGTTTTGATGTTTTTTATTTTATCAATCAAATTCAAGATTATCACGGATAAAATGCAAGATAAGATGCTTGCGAAATAGATTAATATTCCAACTTTTACATTTCCAATCATCGCAGAGCCAACACTTCCTATGATGAAAATCAGACCAGAAGTCGAAGAAAGAACGGCACATTTTAAAAGGTCTTTATCTGAAATTTTGTGTGATTCATAAAGGTCTGATGTAATTTTAGATCCAATTGGATAGCCTGAAATGATGCTTATAAAGAATGGATAGGCACATTCTTTTGAAAGTCCAAATATTTTCTGCATTGGCTTTGACATAAATGCAAGATGTTTTTGAATGTTAAGATTTGTCAAAATTTTGCAAAGAAACATGAATGGAAGAAGCCCGGGTAAAACTGCAGAAAAGAAGAGTTTAAGACCACTAATTACACTTTTGGAATAGACTGTTGGCTTTGTTAAGATGCAAAACATTAAAAGAAAAATCGCAAAAACAAGCATATTTTCCTGAACAGAGACAAATGTGCTTGATTTTATTTTACTTTTTTTGCGGGGTATTGTAGAATAATACATATACAAATATATGCTTTTCAAATTTTCTTTTTAACTTTAAGGAGAAAGGTTTATGAAAAAACACTCAACTTGCATTGCAATGTCGCCAGAGAAATTGTCTTTTGTGAAGCTTATGCTTTCATGTTTCTCGCTTGTTATTGCTTTGACTTTATATTTTATTGGAATTATTAATTTTGCTTGTCTTGCATTGGTTTTTGCCGGTGTATTGTGGAATTTCTTTGCAAAAATCAATTCTTTTGTTGGGTTTGGTTTGTGTCTTTTGACCTGTGTGCTTTGCGGATTGCAGTGCATCGGGATTGGGCTTTATGCACATGCGGTTTTATATCTTGTTTTCTATGTTATCCTTGAACTTGTTGTTTTGATTTTGAACCTTAAAGGAAACACAATTTTTGTGAGATATAAAAACTTGTCTGCAAGAGAATCATATTATATTGTGATGGCAATTTTGATTTTCTTTATGTGTGGTTTTTCAATTTCGCTTTGTCAAAACAATATGATAATTCCTGCAATTGATGCTGTTTGTGCAAGTATGCTTGCATTGTCGGCATATTTGCATTCAAGAAATTTTAGAGAATATTATGTGATTCGTCCGATTTCTCTTGTTTTGACAATTTCAATGTTTGCATATTTGGTTTTAATTGGAATTTCAAACACAACAACAATAAGTTTGTTGCTTCTTTATGTGATTTATTTTGTTCTTGATGGTGTTGAACATATTTTCATGCTTCAATCAAAAGTGAAAGTTCGCCACAGCCTTAGAAATGTTTTTGCTGATGGTGAAGTTTCGGAAGAAATTATCATAGAGCAAAAGAAAACTGAAGAAGAGACAGAACTAGTTCAAAAGCCTAAAAAGAAGGGAAAAGGCAAAGACGTTTTAGCTTAATGATATTAAAAACAAAAATAAAAAGCACAATTTAATGTTGTGCTTTTTTGTTTAATTGTTTGAAACAAAAATCGTTTTATCAACTGTTTGTGGCATTTTGTTGCAAATGTTATATAGGTTTGATGCTGTTTGATTTTGTCTTATAAATTCGCCTTTCTCAGGATTCATGTTTTGAAGATCTGATAGTGAGACAATAAGATCACATTTTGCAGATGCAATGATTTCTGAAAGCATTTTTCTTTTATTTGTTGCAACTGCCAAAACGTTTATTGCATATGGTTTTTCAAGTGTTTTTGCAAAGTCTTTTTTAATTCCGAGACTTGGCAAAAGCAAAAGTCTTGAGATTCTGCTTGGACGATAACATTTGCTAGAAAGAGCATTGCAAATTTCTTTTCTTGTTGAAAGAAGTGTTGCATTTTGCTTTGTAAGATGTGCAAGACCTGTGTTAAAGTCTGCAAAGGTCATTAAGTCTTTATCAGAAAGTGAACGTATTTTTGAAATTGTCAAAGCATCAAGTCTTGTTTCAGATTCGGTTTGATATTTTGTTTTTTTAATGTCATCATATACAAAAGAAGGAACAAGCTTTTTAATTTTTCTTATTTTGGCAGACTTGATGAGTGAGCGAATATAGGTTGCATTTACAAGTTTTGTTTTCTTTCCGAAAATCTTTACTGTGCAAATGCGATTGCTATTATATCCGCCGTCTTGACGATTGATGAAGATTGGAGTGATGTCAAGCCCGTTTGAGTAAATTGCAGAGAGATATTCAATTGCAAGAATGTTGTTTGGTTCAGAGAAAATTGTGTCAAGGTCGCAAGAAAGATGTGGATAAAGAAGCTTATAGGTTTGATAAAGTGCTTTGCTATAGTTTTGACCAAGTTTCATGAAACTTATAATTGTGTTTGAAATTTTTTTGTCTTCTTGGCTTTTAAGTTTTGCAACTTCTATAAGTTTGTTCGTGTCTTTAATTTTAACACCAA
This sequence comes from uncultured Clostridia bacterium, assembly GCA_900554955.1. Taxonomy (GTDB): domain Bacteria; phylum Bacillota; class Clostridia; order Christensenellales; family UBA1242; genus UMGS2069. Next base: position 4,400 of record USJH01000020.1, read on the forward strand.
ATGCCAAGCTGTCAATTCCGAGACTTGCAAGAATCTTTACACCGCCAAGTGCAAAGAATGGGGCAGATGACAAGGTGAAGCAGGCGGGAAGTTCAACAACAATGTCTGCTCCTGAGCAAATTGCATGTTTAGCTCTTGTGAATTTGTTTAAAATGGCAAGTTCGCCACGTTGGGTGAAACTTCCACTCATTATAATTGCAACGTTTGCTCCAGTTTGCTTTTTAACTTGATTGATAATATAGTTGTGCCCATTGGTGAGTGGGTTAAATTCTGCAATAATTCCACAAAGTTTCATAAAAATCTCTCTCAAACATTTTATTTTTTCGACTTTTTGTATTATAATAACAATATTATAGCTTATAAATGCAAAATTAGCAACGGGGGTATATGATTTTGTTTGGCAAAAAACCAAAAAACAACGACACTTTTAAATCTATAATTGAAAAGGCTTCAGGAACAGGAAAAACAATTGTCCTTCCTGAGGGCGATGACGAAAGAGTTATTCAGGCAGCGGAAAAAGCATCACTTATGGGGCTTTGCAAAGTTGTTTTAATTGGAAACAAAATTCTCCTTAAAGACAAGCTTTCTAAAAAGGCTTTAAAGAATATTGAAATTATCGATGTTCAAAGCGAAACACACAGAAGAGAGATGTATGCTCATTCGCTTTATGATCTTCGAAAAGCAAAGGGAATGACTGAAGAACAAGCTCTCGAAACACTTAAAGACCCAATGTATTATGCAACAATGATGCTTCAAAGTGATGATGTTGATGGTGTTGTTGCCGGTGCTGTTTATGAGTCTGCTGACGTAATGAGACCAGCATTTCAGATTATAAAAACAAGAACTGGAATTTCAAAAGTTTCAAGTGCATTTATAATGGAAATGCCACAAAGCTCTGACCTTGGCGAAAATCATATGATGGTTTTTGCAGACTGTGCAGTTATTCCTGACCCAACTGATAAAGAACTTGCAGAAATTGCGGTTCTTTCTGCAAAACTTGCAGATGATATTTGCTCAATGAAACCAAAGGTTGCACTTTTGTCTTTCACAACAAAGGCAGATGCAGATGTTGATAATGAAGACATTCAAAAGGTTAAAAGAGCATATAAGCTTGCAAGAAGAATGGATTCTTCTCTTGCAATTGATGGTGAACTTCAAGCAGATGCAGCAATTGTTCCATCTGTTTGTGATAAAAAATGCAAAGGATCTTCACTTGGTGGAAAAGCAAATGTTCTTGTTTTTCCAAATCTTGATGCTGGAAACATTGCATATAAACTTGTTCAAAGAATTGCTGGCGTTCGTGCTGTTGGCCCAATTCTTCAAGGGCTTAGAAAGCCAATTAACGACCTTTCAAGGGGAACAACAGCTGATGAAATTGTTCTTGCAATGGCAATTACAATTTTACAATCAAAATCAAGCATTAAAGGAGAATAAAAATGAGTAAGAAAATTTTAGTTATCAACGCAGGAAGCAGCAGCCTTAAATTTCAATTTATCGACACTGAAACTGAAGAAGTTTTTGCAAAAGGAAACGTTGAAAGAATCAATGAAGAAGGCTCTTTCCTTCGTTATAAAGCACATGGAAAAGAAACAATTAAAGATAAACCAATTTATAACCATACACAAGCAATGGAAATGGTTATTGAAGCATTGACAGACAAGGAGATTGGTGTTATCAAAAATGTTAATGAAATTGATGCTTTTGGCCACAGAGTTGTTAATGTTGGTGAATCATATTTTGATCCATGCATTGTTACAAAGAAGATTTTGGAAGATTTCAAAACAAAAATAGATTTCTCACCACTTCACGTTCCTGGAGCAATTGCTGGAATGGAAGCATGCATGAGCATTTGTCCAAAAACTCCAAATGTTGCAGTTTTTGACATTGGATTCCACAAAACTTTGCCAGAATATGTATATCGCTATGCAATTCCAACAAAATATTATGATGAATATAAGATTCGTCGTTATGGAGCACATGGAACAAGCCACTATTATGTTACACAAAGATGTGCAGACATTATGGGCAAAAAACCTGAGAACCTTAACATGGTTTCATGCCATATTGGAAGTGGTGCAAGTATTTGTGCTGTTAAAAATGGTAAAAGCTTTGAGACTTCAATGGGATTTACTCCACTTGAAGGAATCATCATGAACACACGTTCTGGAGATATTGATCCTGCTGTTGTTGAATATATTTGCAACAAAGAGGGAAAAACTGTCTCTGAAGTTTTGACAATGCTTAACAAAAAGTCAGGTCTTTTCGGACTTACAAATGGCGTTGCAGATATGCGTGACATTCTTGAAAACATGGGAAGAGCAGATGTTAAACTTGCTTTTGACATGTATTGTCACAGAATTAAAAAATATATCTGCTCATATATTGGAGTTCTTGGCGGAGTTGACGCAATTGTGTTTACTGCTGGTTGCGGTGAACATACACCTGAACTTCGTGAAGCTGTAACAAATGGTTTGGAATTTATGGGAATTAAAGTTGACCATGACAAAAACTTTGGTGCAAAACGTGGGGAAGAATGCGAAATTTCTACTGCTGATTCTAAAGTTAAGGTTTACATTATTCCAACAAACGAAGAACTTGTAATTGCGAAAGAAACTGAAAAATTATTAAAAAAGTAAGTTTATTTTAAATTTCATTGACAAAATGAGAGATTTAATATATACTTTCTTAGTGCTTGTAAAGGGGACAAAATGACTGAACTTGAATTTTCACAAGCTCTTGAAACTCCAATGAAAGAGTTTCATTGCAACTTTTCATTTAAGCCAAACATAAGTGAAGATGCTTTTGCACCACACAAATTGCTTGGTGATGCATCTGTCCAATTGACATATTATGTTGACTATGATAGTGTGCTTCATTTGAAAGGGAACCTTAGAGTTTTATGTGATTTTGTTTGTGATAGATGTGCTTCGTCTTTCGAGAAAAACTTGTTTTTAGAGTTTGACGAAAAAATTTATCCATCTTCAGAAGAAGAAAATGAAGATCTTTTATATGATATGCCACACATAGTACTTGATCAAATCTTCTCAGATTTCATCATATTGAACTTTCCATCACGAATTTTATGTAGGGAAAGTTGCAAAGGAATCTGTCCAACATGTGGTGCAAATTTGAATGATGGCGAGTGCGATTGCATGGCAAACAAAATTGGTAAAAATAATCCATTTGCGGAGTTATTTAAAAGTAAATTAGGAGGGAAAAAGTAATGGCAGTTCCAAAACATAAAGTATCAAAATCAGCAGGCAGAAGCAGAGTTGCAAACTGGAAAGCAACCGCTCCTACACTTGCAGAATGCCCACAATGTCACACATTGAAAGCTTCTCATGCTGTTTGCCCAGAATGCGGATACTATAATGGTGAGAAAAAGATGCTTGTTAAGGCAGACGAAAAAAAATAAGCCTTGCTTTTTCTTTAAACCATAAGAAATGTTAAACAACACTATGAAATAGTGTTGTTTTTTTTGCTTTTTATTCAAAAATTCGTTTAATAATTTGCCAATGCTTTAATGTTTGTTATATAATGAACATGTATTATTGTGACAAAAAGGGGATTCTTATTTTGAAAATTGCTATTGATGCTTTTGGTGGAGATAATGCACCACTTGAAATTGTTAAAGGTGCAATCACTTCTGTAAATTTAATTGATGATGTTGAAATTGTTTTGGTTGGAGATCAAATAAAAATTCAAGAAATATTAGATGAATATGGCTATAAAGGAAACAAAATTGAAATTCTTCATGCAACTGAAGTTATAACTAATGAGGAGGCTCCAACAGTTGCAATTAGAACAAAGAAAAACAGTTCTATTGTTGTTGGACTTAATGCACTTAAAGAACGTGATGATATTGTGGGCTTTATCAGTGCTGGAAGCACTGGTGCTGTTCTTGCTGGTGGAACTTTCATTGTCGGAAGAATGCCTAATGTTATGCGTCCTGCACTTGCACCTGTTTTGCCAACAGTGAAGGGAACAGAAACAATGCTTATCGATTCTGGAGCAAATGTTGATTGCAAGCCTGAATATCTTGTTCAGTTTGCAAAAATGGGAACTGCTTTCTTTAAAACAATGAAAGGAATTGAAAATCCAAAGGTTGCTCTTTTGAATATTGGTGCTGAAAATAAGAAAGGTAATGCTTTAACTCATGAAGCATTTGAGCTTTTAAGTCAAGCCGAAGGCATCAATTTTGTTGGAAATATCGAGGCAAGAAACCTTCTCGATGGTGATGTTGATGTTGTTGTTGCAGATGGATTTGCTGGAAATATAGCATTGAAAGCATCTGAAGGTGCAATTTTAAACCTTATGAAAATTTTGAAAAATGAAATCAATAATGCCTCACTTTTTTCTAAAATTGGTGCGGGAATGATGAAGCCAGTTTTCAAAAGCCTTAAAACTCATTTTGATTATAACAAACTTGGTGGATCAACTTTTGTTGGAATCAAGAAAATTGTTTTCAAAACACATGGAACTTGCAAGGCAGAAACTATTCTTTCTTGTGTAAATCAGGTTAAAGATATTTATAACAGTGGCTTTATTTCAAAACTTGCAGAAGCTTTTCAATAGGAGATATAATGGAAGATTTTAAAGCTGTTGAAGCAATTGTTATGCATGAATATAAAGATAAAAACCTTTTGAAAAATGCCTTTATTCATTCAAGCTATGCAAACGAACATAAAGTTCGCTCAAATGAAAGGCTTGAATTTTTGGGTGATAGCGTTTTATCAGTTATCGTTACTGATGAAATTTATCATAAATATCGCAAAAATGAGGGTGATCTTTCCAAAATAAGGGCATCACTTGTAAGTGAAAAATCTTTATCATTTATTTTTGATGGTCTTGGACTTACAAAGTTTTTGCAATGTGGTGAAGGGTTTAAAGGAAAAACCCCAACACCAGCAATGCAAGCTGATGCAATGGAAGCATTGATTGCTTCACTTTATCTTGATGCGGGAATTGAAAAGGCAAGAGAGTTTGTTTTAAGGGTGATGAGTGAAGCTCTTAAGGGCATCAGCACACATGGTGTTCCAGACAGTAACAAATCACTTTTGCAAGAAAAATTTAAAACTGCAAAAATATCATATCAAGTATCATCGGTTGGAGAAGGTGAAGAAAAAACCTATACTTCAAAAGTATATATAAATGGTGTTATGTCAGGCATAGGAGTTTCGGGCAAAAAACGTGAAGCTGAAGAAATTTCGGCACATAAAGCTCTTGAAAACATTAAAAAGATTTAAAAATAGTGGGATAAAATAATGAAATTTAAAGAACTAGACATTTATGGTTTCAAATCATTTGCAGACAAACTTGAAGTCAAGTTTGAAGCAGGAATAACTGGAATTGTTGGACCAAACGGTTGTGGAAAAAGTAACGTTGCAGACTCTATTCGTTGGGTTATGGGTGAACAAAGTGCAAAATCACTTCGTGGTGCCAGCATGCAAGACGTAATTTTCAATGGAACTGAAGCAAGAAAGCCTCAGTCTTTTTGTGAAGTTTCTTTGATTTTTGACAACTCTACAAGAATTTTCCCGGTTGACTATGACGAAGTTGTTTTAACAAGAAAACTTTATCGTTCGGGCGAAAGTGAATATCTTATCAATAAAAATCCATGTCGCCTTAAAGACATTACAGATATTTTGCATGATTCTGGACTTGGTAAAGAAAGCTATTGTGTTATTGGACAAGGTAAAATTGACAGCCTTTTGTCTGCAAAGCCAGAAGAACGTCGTTCTGTTTTTGAAGAAGCAGCTGGAATTTCTAAGTTTAAAAACCGTAAAATTGAAGCTGAAAGAAAACTTGAAAGAACAAGAGACAACTTGACACGTCTTTATGATATTATTTCAGAGCTTGAAAATCGTCTTGGACCTCTTACAAAGCAATCTGAAAATGCGAAAAAGTTCTTGGAACTTCGTGATAGACTTAAAAATTTAGAACTTAATATTTATGTTTATCAATATGACAATGCGGCAACAAACAAAGCTCAAATCAATGAGAAACTTGATGCTATCAACGAAGAACTTGAAATTAAAACTGCCGACTTTGAAAGAGCTGTAAATGCATTTAACAACTGCTCACAAAAAATTCAAGATCTTGACAAGAACATTGAATCATTGCGTGACGAACTTTTGAACCTTACTGTTGGACTTGAAAAGAAATCTGGTGAAGCAAAGCTTTTGCAAGAAAAAATTGCCAACTTGAAAACTTCAAGTGATAAGCTCGATTCTGATATTAAGCAAGATGAAATTTTGCGTGAATCTATTGCTAGGGCACTTGAAGAGAAAAAGAAAAATCTTGCACTTCAAAACACAATGCTTGAAGAACTTGAAAAGCAAAGCGAAAAGATTAATGAAGAATATTTGGAAGTTGCTGACCGTCTTTTAGTTGGTGAAAAACAAGCAGAAGAACAAGAAGGCGAGATCTATAGCACACTTGAAACTCTTGGAGACGTTAAGAGTAATCTTTCATCAATTAAAACCGAAAAACAAGCACTTCTTGACAAGAAAGTTGAAGTTGAAAGCAAACAAAAAGAACTTGAAACTTCAATTTCATCTCTA
>USJH01000021.1 GCA_900554955.1 uncultured Clostridia bacterium
TGATTAAAGTTATTAAACATCGAGTTAAACACAACATAGTCCATAAGTGTTCCATTTGAACTTGTGATCCAATCTGGAACTTTAACTTCAATGTCTTTAAACTTATCCATCCAAACTTTTGATAGTCCGAACACATAAGCATATGGCAAAACATCAAAATAGTAATTTGGATTTTCAAGAGCAAACATTTTAAGTTGTGAAACTTCGCACATTGAAATATAGTTTTTGAATCCAAGAACACGACCTTTTGATATTGCCCCAGCTTGTGAATATTTTGGTGTCACATTTACAAGAACTGGAAGTGCACTTAAAATTATCAAAACAATAAATCCAATATAATTTTTATCAATCAATCCAATGCTGAATCTTGCATATACAAGAGCCATGATAACAATGAATATTGAAGTTGAAATCAATGTATAAATCCACAAGTTCTTTTGTTCAAAGAAGCAACTTACAGCTGCATAAACCAAGAATAATGAGAATGCAACATTCACAAAATTGAACAAATCAGTTGAAAAACCGAAAAATGATTTTGGAATTTTAAACACCACAAGTGCAGTGATAAACATTAATGCCAAAACACCAAATTTAAACCAACCATATTTGTTTGTTTCTTTTTGATCGTAAAGTGAAGATTTTTGTTTAATTTTCTCTGCACTTTGAATTGTGCTTACGCTTGTTGCAAAATCTACACCAAGCCTAGACATTTCTTTCTCGTTTACTCCGCCAGAAAAAACTGCATTGTAAACCATTTTCAAACTTACATTTTTAAGTTCCGATATATCTTTTTCAGTTTTATGGAAAACAATGTTTTTGTTTCCCTTGTCTTCAATTGTTAAATATCCCATATTTGCAAGGCAAATTACACTTGCAGAAACAGTTTTTGTTGAAACAGATGCATTTGCCATATAGTCGGCAACAAATGGATCGAGCCCATCATAAGGAACAAGTTCAACGGGTTTTGGATAGTTGTTTTTCTGTCTTAAAACAAAGAAACAAACAAGAGCAAATGCAACGCAAACAAGACAAAGACCAATTGCAATAAGTTGTCTTAAATTAAGTTTTGCAGGAACTTTTGTTAAATATCCGTCTTCAAAAATTGCACGGAACGTTATTCCTTCACCTGCTTCCAATCTGGCACATGTTCCGGAAACAACATTTCCCAAAGCAGTAAATTCTTGAGCAGCTGTGCTTCCAGCAACACCTGAATACATTTGAATTTTCCCAGCTTCAACTTCTTTAGGAAGAGTTACTGAAAATGAAACGTTTTCAATTTCGCAAGTGCTATTGGTTCCAACAAGGTTATAATAAACATCATCAAAACCTTTGTTTTTATCATTCCCCATGAAATAGGAATATTTAATTGAAAATGTTCTTGTTTCACCATAAGAAAAACCAGCAGTATCTTTAAGACCAAAAGTGATATATCCCGCCATTTCATCAATATAAGTGTTAAATGTTTCAGAATGATCTCCAACGCCACCAACATCTGTAATTTGGGCATAAACCACATTTTTCTTAACTTTTCCATCAATTTTACGATATTGATAACATGCATAAGGAATGAATCTTATCACTTCGTGAAGTCCTGATTGATTGAACTTTACATCAAAACTTTCAACAACGTCAACCTTTCCTGTCTCGTGAACTGTTGCATTCACATCAAGACGAGTTATATTGATTGGGGAAGCCGAAACTGAATTTTCATCTGGTGAAGATGCAACAATGTCCATTGTGAAAAGCACAATGCTTAAAAACACAAGGATAATTGCAAAAACAATTGAGACTCCAATTTTAGTTTTCTTTTCCAATTAGAATTGCACCTTTACATTTTTTCTTTCTTCTGGGCTGTCAACTTCGAAAAGTGGTTTTCTTTCAAATTTGAACCATGATGCAATCAAGTTGCTTGGGAAGATTTCAGTTTTTGTGTTATATGTTTTAACACAAGCATTGTAATATCTTCTTGAATTTGAAATTTCGTATTCAAGAGTTTTAAGTTGATTTTGAAGATCTGTGAAGTTTGAATTTGCTTTAAGATCTGGATAGTTTTCAGTTAAAACCATAAGAGAACGAAGAGTTGTTGTAAGTTCTCCTTCAGCTTTTGCACGATCTTCTGCATTTCCAGCAACAGATACTTTGCTTCTTGCTGTGATAACAGCGTCAAGGGTTTCTTTTTCGTGCTTTGCATAACCCTTTACAGTTTCAACAAGGTTTGGAATCAAGTCATATCTTTTTTTAAGACAAACATCCATTGTTGAATATGCTTCTTCGACATTGTTTCTAAGTCGAACGAATGAGTTTCTTGTAGCGATAATCCAAACAGTGATTATAACTGCAAGAAGGGCGATAACGCCAAGTGTAATGTATAATGCTAACATTTTTATCTCCTTTATTTGACAAACTTGTCATATATATTTATTATGAATATATATGCACTTTTTGTAAAGTGTTTTAACTGGGTTCACCCCTAAATTTAGATATTTTTAACAAAAATGGCAGGCTTATATGGACAAAGCAAACAAATCAATTCATGAAGAACACAGAAAACGAATGAAAGAGATTTTCACAAACAATGGGCTTAGTGCTTTTTCAGACGTTCAAAAAATAGAGTTCATTTTATATTTTGCAATTCCACGCAAAGATACAAACCCAATTGCGCACAATCTTCTTGACACATTCGGAAGCTTTGACAAGGTTCTTGAAGCACCAATTGAAAAGCTTAAAGCAGTTGAAGGTGTTGGCGAGCATTCAGCAATGCTCATTTCTTCGTATCTTAAAATTTTCGAGTGTTATGGCAAAAGCAAATGCGACACATCAATTGCCGGAACAACAACAGCAAAAGAATATTGTAAAAATCTATATAAGGGCAAAACTGTTGAAGAGTTTTATATGCTTTGCTTAACCAACTCAAACAAAGTGATGTCTTGCAACCTTATCAATCGTGGAACAGCAAGTGAAGTTCCTGTTGACATTCGAAAGCTTACAAACATTATTGTTGCAAACAATTGCGAACGAGTTTTGATCACTCATAATCACCCACACGGCACCGTTCGCCCATCAGATGAAGACATTGCCTTCACAGCAAAAATTGTTTCAAGCTGCATTTTAAACAGCATTGAAGTTGTCGATCACATTATCGTTAATGATGAAACTGCTTTCACTTTTGAAGAAGCAAAACTTTTGAAAGAACTTAAACGTGATGCAATTAAAAAGATTCCTGGTTTTTCACAAAAAGAATATAATCGCTTTGGTCAAGAAAGCACAAACTATAAAGTTGGAAAGTAAAACTGCACACATTTCACAAATTTACTCAAAAATTCACAGTTTTTTAACCATAAAACCACTATTTTTTGCATTTTTTATTGTTTTTTACAAATCAAATACAGCAAATTCACTATAAAAAACGCAAACATATAATACATACAATATGAAACACGAAAAAAGACCATATTTTCATATGGTCTTTTTCTTTGAAACTAAAATTTTAACATGTTTGGCTTTTTGTTTTTTCAAAAAGTTCAGAGCAAAGAAGTTCTCTTGCTTGCATGCTGCTTTGAAAAATTTCAAGAACAACCCGCTTATCATAATGCTCTATAAAATATTTCGTTAAAGCATAATATGCATCATATGGTTGTTTTTCTCGATTTAAAACATCGTCGATTTCAAAATTAAAATCAATGTTCTTTCCTTCCTTTTGCCCGCTCAAATAACAAGCAATTCCTTCAACCAAGAATTTTTCCGTGAAACTGCAATTGTTCTTTTTATTGAAACACACATTCACAAAATGCACAAATTCATGAACTAACGTTTTCTTATAAAGTTCTATTGCTTGTTCTTTTTCGCCTGGTGAAAAAGCATGGGTTGTGTTTTTATAATCCGCAATAGAAAGATATAAGATTTTGCCATCTCGTGTTAAACTTCCACGAGAGGACAAACTAACTTTTGCATCTTGTGGTCTTCCGTTTTCTATATTAAAAAGAGAATCATATTCTTTCTTTGTTGGAACAATTATAATTTGTGCTTTTTCTGTTGGTTCAACTTCAAAAAATTTGTAAACATCAATTGCTTTCACATCTAGATAAGACATCAATTCTTCTATCAAGCAATTGTCATTTTCATCATAATTAAAAACCGCAAATTTACTTTCTTTTTTCATATTATACCCTCACAAGTCCTTTTTGACAAAGTTCATAAGTTTGATCGCACACTTCCGCTATAAATTTTCTGTCATGCGAAACAGAAATCACAGAACCATGATAAGAATTTAAAAGCTCACGGATTGTTGGGTTTGAAAGCGGGCTTAAATTTCTTGTTGGTTCATCTAAAACTAAAACATTATTATTTTCAACGATAATTTTTAAAAGTGACAATTTTGCCTTTTGTCCTTCACTTAAATCTTTAATTTTGTGTTCCATTTCTTCTTTTGTGAATTTTAAACAACCAAGAAGTGTTTATGGATTTAAGGTTTTATTTGCGTTTGTCAAAACATTTATAGGAGTGTCATTGAAATCTAAAATCTCATTATAATTTTGAGAAAAATATCCAACTTTAAGCCCCGGTGTGTGCTTTAAAATTGGCAACAATTCACGAAGCAAGGTTGTTTTCCCACAGCCATTCTTTCCAACAATTGCAACCTTCTTTGCTCCATAAATTGCAAGACTAATGTTTTTTGCAAGAACTTTTTCACCAGCCCTTAAGATATTAAATGTCACATCAACAATTTTCTTTTGCGATGGAAGAGAAATGTTTTGATTTGCTATGATTTTGATTGCTTCTTCAACATCAGGAATTTCAGTAAGTTCTTTGTTTTCAAGTCTTGTTTCTTGAGCTTTGATGTTTCGCATTTTCTTTACAAGAATTCGCCCTGTTGACGGGTCTCTTCGGCATTCTTTAATGTCTTGACGAACTTTTTCTTTAATTTGTTTTAAAATTTCTTCTTTTTTCTTTTGCTCTCTTCTTTCGCTATATGCAACCTGTGTTTGATGTTCAATTGCACGATTTCTTGCAGAAACATATTCGCCATAACCACATTTTTCAAGAGTAAACTTTGGTTTGCTCTTTTTTATAAGTTGCTCGATGTGTAAAATTCTATTTGCGACATTTTCAAGCAAAGTTTCATCGTGAGAAATGAAAACAACTGGATTTGTTTGTTGCTTAATAAATTTTTCAAGAATTTCCAGTGTCTCAATATCAAGATCGTTTGTTGGCTCGTCTAAAAAATAAAGATCATATTCAACTGTCATTAACTTTGCAAGTTGAAGTTTTACTTTTTCACCACCTGACAAGTTTTGAATTTTGGTGCCATTATCAATAAGGTTCCCATCAAAGCCAAGACTATTTAAATTGGAGCAAAATTTATAAACTAAATCATAATTATCAAATTCAAGTTCTTTTGAAAGTTGATTGTGAACAAAATAATCCACAATTTCAAAATCGTTCCAAAAATCATCAAGTTTCTGTTCTAAATATCCAATTTTTGCCCCACATGTTGAAATTGTTCCAGAAACAGAAGCATATTCTTCAACAAGCTTCGGACTTATCAAGGCCTTCATAAGTGTGCTCTTACCGTTGCCTTCTTCCCCAATCATTGCGAGCTTGTCACCAGAATTTAAAACAAAAGACAAATTTTCAATCAGAACCCTGCCCTTTTTAGTTTCAATTTTAAGATTGTTTACACTAAACATAAAATCACCCCCTTAAAAAGGCATTTTATTCAACAATTTGAAATTCTTCACACAAAATTTCGATATCTTCACAAAATTTCATTTTGTATTTCTTGCACTCTTTTTTGAAAAATTTTTTATGAATTTTTCTCCAATATGCAAGCGACAAGTTGCCCTCGCCCTCCATTTTTGCATGCGCACTTGTCACATCACAAAATTTTGTTACATATGCCTTTTTAGTTTTTATTTTCAATTTTTGGGTTTGATCGAAATTTGTCAAAATGCTATAACCAATATTTTTTGAGATTTCTTCACCTAGATAAAGACTGCAAGTTGCGGTTTTCCGTCCAGTTTTTACAAGTTCAAAAAGTCGGTCGGCAGTTTTTTTATCTCCACCAAAACACCATGTTTCAAGTTTCTTTTCCATGATTTAATTTTATCAAGAATAAAAATTTTTGTCAAATGCATGTTTTTGTTGTGATTTTTCACTGATTCTACCGAATTTTTGCAACAAAAAAAGCACATTTAATTTTGTGCTTTTATCTTTTAAAAGATTTTGTTTTTAGTAATTTCCTTTCCCTTATAAAACAACTTTGAAATTTGACCTTCAACAATTATTTTTAAAGTTCCATTTTCACCAGGCTTCAATGTTTGTGAAACTTCAAAATAATTTATAATTGAAATTTCACCATTTTTATTTGTGCTTGAATATTTTTCTCTTATAACAATTCCTGAAGACTTTTTAGTTTCGCCGTTCATTTCATATGTGAAATCTTCAGCATTGAAAGTTTCTTCTTCATTGTTCATATATTCAATTTCAACATAGAAACCAGTTTCAAGTTTTTCACCAATAAAGCAAGCTTTTGCTTCTTTATTTGATGCAATAACAAAACCTTGGCTATCACACCCAGCAAAACAAACTGCCGGAATAACAATTGCACAAAATGTTAAAACAAACATGAAAAATTTTCTTTTAAAATTATTCATTTCCTTCTCCTTAAAACAGGGATATTATATCCAACAATCAAATATCTTTCAAGTAAAAATTAAATTTTTATATAAAATTTGCAAAACAATGCTTTATTGTTTTGAAAAAGAGCGCAAAAAGTTTATAATCAAATTATCAAAAAAATATTTTAAGGGGGAAAATATGAAACTTACCGAAGAACAACAAGCCATTCTTAACGGAAGTGAAGGCGAAACAAAAGCAAAAATAATGCGCACACTTGTTGAGTTTGGTGATATTTTTGGTGCAAAAAGACTTGTTCCAGTTTCCACAAACGGACACCTTGTAACATCTTTTGGAATTGGACTTTTAAAACCTGTTTATCGCATTATGGACGAAATTATTGATGCTGGACTTAAGACTCCATATCCATTCACAGTTGATCCACGCCCTATCGACTATGAAAACGTTAAAGTTGGGCTTTTAAACAAATTGATTTTCAGCAAAATTATGTATTCACAACAAAAACACTATGAAGATCAACTTTCAAAAATTGGGCTTAAAAATTCAAATGCATTTACTTGCACTTGCTATCTTCCAGAAGTTGGCAACACTCCAAAATATGGTGACATTTTGTCTTGGGCTGAAAGCAGTGCTGTTGTTTTTGCAAACTCTGTTCTTGGTGCAAGATGCAACCGCAACAGCGGAATGCTTGACATTTTCGGATCTCTTCTTGGGCTCGTTCCAGAATTTGGACTTTTAACCGATGAAGGAAGAAAGGCTGATTGGGTTGTTGAAATTAAAACTTCTTCTCTTCCTGAAGCACAAATTCTTGGAAGCGCAATTGGAATGAAGGTTATGGCAGATGTTCCTTTTGTTAAAGGTCTTGACAAATATCTTGGAACCGAGCTTAACGACCAAGCTATTTCATATTTAAAAGATTTTGGTGCAGCAACAGCATCAAATGGTGCGGTTGGTCTTTATCACATTGAAAACCTTACACCAGAAGCAAAAAAATATGGCGAAAAACTTTTGAAAGAAAATGTTAAAACCTATGTTATTGACGATGCAGAACTTGAAAGAGTTTATAAAAGTTATCCAGTTATGTGGAAAAACGAAAATGCAAAACCAACCCTTTGCTTTATCGGTTGCCCACACTTGACTTTTGATCAACTTGTTTCATGGGAACATAAAATTGAAGAAGGATTGAAAAATTCTGGAAGAAAAAAAGTTAAAGTTCGCACAATAATGACAACCGCTCCAGACGTTCTCTCCCGCTTCAAAAGAACTGAAGAATATGCAAAACTTATCAGTTTTGGAGTAAAAATCTCTTCAATTTGTCCGCTTATGTATACAAATAACCCAATTGCGGGAAGCAAACCAATCATTACAAATAGCAATAAACTTAGAACCTATTCAAAATCAAGATATTATAAAGATGCCGACATTTTGAAACAAATTTGCGGAGGTGAAAGATAATGAAAAACGAATTTAAAGGACGTGTAATCTGCGAAGGCGAGTATGAAGGTGAATGCATTGTTTCTCATCAAGGGTTAAACACTCTTGCAACTTTCCAAAAATCCGCACTTAAAAATGCAAAAAAAATTATTGGCTCAGATCAAAACAACCCAGACGTTTATGGAAAAAATCTTACTGGAATTGCACTAATTTTGCCACAGACAATTGGTTCAACAACTGGCGGACTCGTTATTCAGACAATATGCCAAATGGGAATCAACCCTGCTGCACTTTTATTCTCTGGAGAAATTGATTCGCTTGCAGCTTCTGGTGTTATTCTTGCAAAGAACTGGGAAAATTCTAAAATTATTGCGATTGATAAACTTGGTGACGACATTTTAAATGAAATTCACTCAGGTGAAAAAATTCGCATTTCTAAAGACGGAACTGTAACCGTTTTAGAATAAAAAACGCAAAATCATTAAAATTTTATTGAAAAATGCAATAAAATGCATAAATTTATTGAAATTTATGAGAAATTTACAAAATATCAACAAAAATAAAAGCAGCAATTTATTTGCTGCTTTTTTCATTTATTGATTTCCTAAATGCAATTTCATCTTCTAACATTTGTCTTATGTCTCGAAATTTATGATTTCCATATACACTTAAAAGATGTGTGTTATCACACACATTTTTTGCAACATCACCCGACTTTTTGTTTCCAAAACAATAATCAATTTTTTTGTTTAATATTTCTTCGGTTTGATTTATGATTTGCAAAACAGAAAAACCATTTCCCGACATTCCAACATTTATTGTGTCAAAATGAGCTTTTTGTTTTTCAAGAACATTGCATACAATTTCAGCAAGGTCTTCAACATGAAAATAGTCTCGAATTGGTGTTCCGTCTTTTGTGTTATGATTGTTTCCATTAAGCACAAGTTTCTTATTCTCAATTGCACTTTTGCAAACAAGTGACACTAAATTTAGTTTATGCTTCTTTGAATTATCACCAAGCATATATTTTGTATTCGCTGAAACCGGGTTTGAAAATCTGAAAATTGTAAATGTCATGTTTGTGTTTTCTTTTGCAAAAAGCTTGATTTCTTCTTCTCCAAGCTGTTTTGTTTTTGCATATGGAGAAACTGGAGCATATTTTTCATTTTCTTTACCACAATTTCCATATACTGTAATGCTTGATGCAAAGGCAAAGTGTTTTGCTCCATATTTCTTTGATAAAAGTAACACATTTTCAAGACTTTTCATATTGTTTGAAAAGTATTCATTCTCTTTTTCAAAGCTCTCACCGACATATTTCCTTGCAGCCAAATGAATGATTGTATCAAACTTTTCAGTTTTAAAAACCTCTTCCAATTGATTCAAATTGCACACATCAAGTTTTTTAAATTTTAGATTTTGAAATTCTTTCTGCAAAAAGTGGACATGCGAAACATAGGCGTTTTTCAAATCGTCTATAACAAAAACCTCATATCCTTTTTCCAATAATTTAACAGAGATGTTGGTTCCAAGAAAACCAGCACCACCGGTGATTAAAATATTTTTCATGGCGCACACAAAAAAAGACTCTTGCGAGTCTTTAAAATTAGTTATTTTTGTAAGGAAGAAGAGCCATAACTCTTGCTTTCTTGATTGCGTTTGTAAGTTCTCTTTGATGTTTTGCACAAACGCCAGTTGTTCTTCTTGGAATGATTTTTCCTTTTTCAGTCATATATTTTCTGAGTCTTTGAACATCTTTATAGTCGATTGATTCAACTTTGTCTGCGCAGAAAGCACAAACTTTTTTAGGACTCTTTCTAACTTTTTTAGGATTTTTATCATCATAAGAAGCATTGTTATTGTTATTTTTAACTTGCTTTTTCATAATTTCTCCTTTTGCTAGAACTAGCGATTAAAATGGAAGGTTGTCATCATCAATTGGTTCAAACTTTGTGACAACTTCGTCGTTTTTTGTTGGTTTTGTTGACTCTGCTTCTTCTCCACCATTTCTTGTTGACAAGAATTCAACTTCATCTGCAATGATTTCAGTGATAAATCTTCTTGTTCCGTCTGGTGCATCATATTGACGAGTTTGAATTGTTCCAGAAACACCCGCCTTGCTTCCTTTTTTCAAGAATTTATAGCAGTTGTCTGCAAGACCTCTCCAAACGATGATAGGCAAAAAGTCTGCTTCACGTTCTCCGTCATTTCCTGTAAAACGACGTTGAACTGCCAAAGTGAATTTGCAAAGTGAAACTCCACTGTTGGTTGTTGTAAGTTCTGGATCCTTTGTTAAGTTTCCAATAAGAAATACTCTATTCATAATATTTTCCTCTTTACTTTATTTTGCTGTGATCATATGACGAACAACTCCGTCCATGATAAGCAATTGACTGTCAAGAACTTGTGGGAGTGTTACAGGTGCTTCAAAGTTTACAAGCACATAGTATCCTTCGTTTTTATATGCGATTGGATATGCATATTTACGAATTCCCCATTTGTCAGCTTCTTGTGCCTTTCCACCATTGTTGTTGATAAGGTCGTTAACTTTAGAAATGATTTCTTCTCTCTTTTCGTCTGAAACCTGAGCGTCAATGATGTATAAAAGTTCATATGCTTTCATAATTTTTCTTCCTCCTTTTGGACTCATTCGGCTCGAAACTCGCATTTTGCACGCATGCAAAACCTTTCCGAGCAAGGAACTGATACAATGATTATATCAAACCTTTTTTCAATTTGCAACAATTTCTTGTTTTTTTATTTATTTTTGGTTTTATGTTTGTTCGATTTGTTGACATTTTAAAATATAATATGTAATATTATTTATATATAAAATCTCTTTTTATGGA
>USJH01000022.1 GCA_900554955.1 uncultured Clostridia bacterium
TTCCAATTTCAGCAAAGAAAGGAACAAACATTGACAAACTTCTTGAAATGGTATTGTTTGTTGCTGAATATCAAAATCTTCGTGCAAATCCAAATCGTGATGCATCAGGAAGCATTATCGAAGCTCGTCTTGACAAAGGAATGGGAACTGTTGCAACAGTTTTGGTTCAAAATGGAACATTGAAAGTTGGAGATAATGTTGTTGCTGGAACTGCAACTGGAAAAGTTCGTGCAATGATCAATGAGAAAGGTGTTCATGTTAAGAAGGCTCTTCCTTCAACACCTGTTGCAATTTTGGGTCTTACAAGTGTTCCAAATGCTGGTGACCAACTTTATGTTGTTGACGAAAAAATGTCACGTAACATTGCAAACGAAAGAACAAACAAAGAAAGAACAAGTATGATCAAGTCTGAAGATTTGTCAATTGACAGCCTCATGAGCAAAATTGCAGATAAGAACTTTAAAGATTATAATGTTATCATTAAAGGTGATGTTCAAGGTTCAATTGAAGCTTTAAAAGAATCTCTTTCTGTGATACAGAATGAAGAAGTAAAAGTAAGATGTATTCATGGCGGGGGTGGGGGGATCAATAAAAATGACGTTATGCTTGCGGAAGCTTCAAATGCAGTTATTATTGGCTTTAACGTTAAACCAGATGCAAAAACAAAAGCATCTGCAGAAAAGAAGAAGGTTACAATCAAATTCTTCAGAATTATTTATGAAGCAATTGACTTTGTAACTGCAGAAATCAATAAAATGCTTACACCAAAATTCAGAGAAGTTGTAACTGGACATGCAGAAGTTCGTGCACTCTTTAAAGCAAGCAAAGTTGGAATTATTGCTGGTTCATATGTGCTTGATGGTAAGATTTCTAAAAACAGCAAAGTAAGAATCACAAGAAATGGCAAACAAATTTATGAAGGCACAATTGCAACACTTCAAAGAGAAAAGAATGAAGTTAAAGATGTTAATGCTGGATTTGAATTTGGTGCAACTTTTGCTGGTTTCAGCGATTTGCAAGTTGGCGATATCTTTGAAACTTATGCAGAAGAAAGAATCTAAAAATAAAAAATAAGATATAAAGGAGAAATTATGGCAAACGTTAGAATGAGCAGAATTAACAGTGAAATGCAAAAAGCAATTGCCGAGATCATTGCAAACAGAATGAGAAATCCAGATTTTGATGGGCTTATCATTTCTGTAACAAAAGTTGAAACAGCACCAGATCTTAAAAATGCAAGAGCATATATAAGTGTTCTTTCAAGTCTTGAAACAAAACGTTTGGTTGTTGCAGAACTTAACCGATCAAAGGGCTATATCCGTCGTGAACTTATGCACATGATCAGACTTAAAACAATGCCAGAACTCGAATTTAAACTTGACAACTCAATTGAAGAGGGTCAAAAAATTATAGACATTATTGAGAAACTTTCAGGAGAAAACAATGAAGACTAATTGCAATGATTTTTCTGAAATTGCCAAGATAATTGACAAATATAAAACCTTCGCAATCTATAGTCATATTCATACAGATATTGATGCGATTGGTTCTTCACTTGGGTTTAAAATGGCACTAGAGAAACTTGGAAAAACTGCGCATGTTTTCATTGATTCGGTTTTTCCAGATAATGCCTATACACTTAAAGATGTTGAAAAAATCAATAATGAAAAACTAGATGCATATGATGTTGCAGTAATTCTTGATTGTGCAGGTGTGGCTCGACTTGGCAGACTTCAATTCAGGTTCAGAAAAAACACAAAAACAACCTTTCAGATTGATCATCATTTGGCAAATCCTCTTTTTGCGCAAACAAACTATGTGAAAGAAGATGAAAGCTCAACCTGTGAACTTGTTTTCAATCTTTTGAAATTTTTAAATGTTGAAGTTGATAAAGATATGGCACTTTGCCTTATTTCGGGAATTTTTACAGATACAGGTTGTTTGAAATTCTCAAACACAAAACCCGCAACTTTAAGAGTTGTTTCAGACCTTTTAAAAATCACTGGTCTTGAAATGGATCAAATCACATATCCACTTTTCAACAACCTTACACTTGGTGCATTCAATTTGAAAAAATTGTCTCTCAATAAACTTGAATTTATTTGTGATGGCAAGGCTGGACTTGTTGTTTTAACAAAAGAAGATTTAGAAAATTGTAATGCAACATTTGAAGATACAAAAGGTCTTACTGATGCTCCAATGCAAATTGGAAAAGTTAAATGTGTTGTTGTTGCAACACAAAGTCCATATGATGGAATTTACTATGTATCAATCCGCACCAAAGATAATTTTTCAAGCAAAAATATTGCAAGTGAGCTTGGCGGTGGTGGACACCTTAAAGCAGCTGGCGGAAAGGGTGATGCGGCCAAAGATATTGTTCGTGAAACCTTGATAAAAGCAATTTCAAAGGAAATTAAATAGTGATTGGATTTTATAATATTTTAAAACCAACAGGTGTTTCTTCGGGTTTTGTTGTAAATAAAATTAAAAGAATCACAAATGAAAAAGTTGGACATCTTGGAACTCTTGACCCTTCGGCGTCAGGAGTTTTGTCTATTGCGGTTGGAAAGGCAACAAAGTTCTTTGACTATTTTTTGAATAAAGATAAAGAATATGTTGCACTTGCAAAATTTGGAGTTTTAACCAACACTCTTGATTCTGATGGTGAAATTTTGAAACGTGAAGATGTTCAAGTTTCACTTGAAGACATTAAAAAAGTGCTCTCATCACTTTGTGGAAAAGTTGATCAAATTCCGCCAATTTTTAGTTCAAAAAACGTTAACGGCGAAAGAGCATATGATTTAGCAAGACAAGGCAAACAAGTAGTTCTTGAGCCTAAAAAAGTGCAAATTTACAGCATAAAAGCTGAAAAACTGATACAAAACAACCTTTTTCGCATAAAAATTCATTGTTCAAGTGGAACCTATGTCAGGTCGATTATTCGTGACATTGCTGAAAAAATTGGAACTGTTGCAACAACGGTTTGCATAATTCGAACTTGCAGTGGAAAATTCGAAATTAGTGATAGTATAACTCTTGATGAATTGGCAGAAAATCCTGAAAAGCATCTTATAAAAATCAATTCAATTTTAAATTTGCCAGAAATCGAACTTTCTTTGCTTCAGGCAAAAGATTTGTTTTCTGGAAAAGAAATTATGCTTGACAGAGATGATGGAGAATATTTATCATTTTATCAAGGCGAAGAGTTTTCGGTTTTGAAAATTGAAAACAAAAAAGCAACAAACAAAATATTTTTAAGCAAGGAGAGTTTTTATGGTTAGATTTGGTCCATCTGGTTTTTGTGAAGAATTTTCTGAGAAATACAAAACCACAGAAGAAATGCCTGCATGGCTTGAAGCACACGGTCTTGATGCTTATGAGTATGCATTCAATAAAGGTGTGAGAATAAGTGATGAAAAAGCAGTTTCTATTGCAAAGGCTTTTGAAGGGAAAAACAAGCAGCTCAGTGTCCATGGTCCATATTATATCAATCTTGCAAATCCTGATGATGAAATGGCTTTTAAATCTAAAATGTATATCATTGACAGCCTTACAAAAATGCGTCTTCTTGGTGCAAAATATCTTGTTTATCATCCTGGAAGTTTGATGAAAAGCACACGTGAAGAAGCATTTAATCTTGTGATGAAAAGAACAAAAGAACTTATTGGCATGCTTGATGAATATGGTTTTCATGACATGTATATTTGTCCAGAAACAATGGGAAAACATGGGCAGGTTGGAACTGTCGAAGAAGTTGCTCAAATGTGTGCGCTTGATGAAAGAATCATTCCAACTCTTGATTTTGGGCATATTAATGCATTCACACTTGGCGGGCTTAAAACCGAACAAGACTTTGAAAATGTGTTTATGACACTTAAAAAATATATGGGTGAAAGATACAAAAAAGTGCATATTCATTTTTCAAAAATTGAATATGGAGCAAAAGGTGAAATTCGTCATCTTAAGTTTGATGAAGACGAGAAGAATTATGGCCCCGATTTTGAACTTCTTGCAAAAGTTCTAAAGAAATTAGACATCGATGCAACTGTAATTTGCGAATCGCGTGGATCTCAAACAAAAGATGCTGTGAAAATGAAAGAAATTTTTTACAAGAATAATTGATTTGATTGCTTCGTTGTGTTATACTTAAACAGTAAATTAAATTTTGGAGGAAAATATGATAACTGCTGGTGAACTTAGAAAAGGCGTTACTTTTGAATTTGAAGGAAAAGTTTATGTTGTTGTTGATTTCTTGCATGTTAAACCTGGAAAAGGTGCTGCATTCGTAAGAACAAAACTTAAAAATGTTGTTACAGGTCAAGTTATTGAAAGAACTTTCAACCCAGTTGAAAAGTTTGAAAAAGCTGTCATCGAAAGAAAAGAAATGACATATCTTTATAACGATGCTGGTCTTTATTATTTCATGGATTGCGAAACATATGAGCAAATTCCACTTAATCATGACCAAGTTGCAGATGCTCTTAACTTTATCACAGAGAACATGAATGTTACAATTCAATTCTATAAGGGAACTGCATTCAGTGTTGAACCACCATTCTTTGTTGAACTTAACATTGTTGAGTGCGAACCAGGAATTCAAGGTGATACATCTAAAGCAGGTTACAAACCTGCAACTCTTGAAACTGGATATGTTCTTCAAGTTCCTTTGTTTGTTAACAATGGTGAAAAAATCCGTGTTGATACAAGAACTGGAACATATATGTCAAGAGTATAATAAATTTCATTTTTTAAATAAAATATGCTGTTTTTCGGCATATTTTTTTTATGCACAAAAACATATAATCATGTTTGGCTCAATAAAATTTATTAAGGAGTTTAGACATGCTTTTTGATTTGTTGCCATACTTAATTTGTGAGTGTTTAAAACAATATAACGAACAAAAAATATATGAACTTCGTCTAAGGATAAATTGCCCGATTGTGATCAATTATGGTGGGAAAAATATTCTTTTAGAAAACGAAAGAAAAGAAAGTATTTTTGCAACACGGGAAATTATTGACTATGTGATAAGAAAAGCAACTGAAAATTCAATTTATGCCTATAACAACCAAATGAAACAAGGATTTATCACTGCGAAAGGTGGAATACGTCTTGGAATTGCTGGGCAAAGTGTTATATCGGACGACTTTATGCCGAAAACTTTAAAAGATATTTGCTCGGTGAATATTCGTGTTCCACATCAAGTGAAAGGTTGTTCGATTGTTGCTTTTAAGTTTATATATAGCAAGGTTTATGGACTGAAAAACACATTGATTATTTCTCCTCCAGGTGCTGGGAAAACAACATTTTTGCGAGATGTTGCATGTCAAATTTCCAAAGTGACGGATAAAATTTATAATACACTTATTGTTGATGAAAGGTTTGAAATTGCTTCAGTTGTTGGCGGATTGCCAATGCTTGATGTTGGTGAGTTCTCGGATATTGTGAGTGGCGCAACGAAAAAATTTGCTTTTGAAAACGGCATAAGAGCACTTCGGCCTGATGTGATTTTGACTGACGAACTTATAAACGAGGATGATGCAATTGCTTGCGAGAATGCAATGATGTCTGGTGTAAAGGTGATTGCAACAATACATGCAAACAATCTTAGAGAGCTTGAAGGCAAAAAAGAATTTAAGGGACTTTTAGATAAAGGTTGTTTTGAAAGATATGTTGTGCTTTCAAATAAAAACGGTGCTGGCACGTGTGATGGAATTTTTGACGAAAATAAAACTTGCATATATTTTTAAGGAGAAAAAATGATTTTTGCTATTGTTGCCATTCTTGGATTATCAGCTGTTTGTGGAAAGATGATTGTACTTGTTTATGAAAAGCGTGATAAGTTTTATGAGGAACTTGAAACTTTTTGCATGTTTATGAAAAATGAAATAGGGTTTTGTCAAACAAAGACTGGCATGATTTTTGATAAATTTGTGAAGACTTACAAAATCAAAAATTTCGAAGCATTTAAAGAATTAAAAAGTTGTGTAGAAAATAAAAATGTTTCAGAGCAAGCAAGTCGAAATCTATATTTTTTAAAACAACATGAAAAACAAATGATATATAATTTTTTTACAAATCTTGGAAGTCTAGATGAAAATCATCAGGTTGCAGATGTTGAAAATTTTGCTGAAATCATTAAAAAAAATCATGAAGAGGCAACTGGCAAACGAAAACAAAATGCTCCACTTTGTTATAAACTTTGCCTTGCGGTTGGTGCAGTTGTTTGTGTGATGATCTTATAGGGGAAACAAAATATGGATATAAACATTATTTTTAAAATTGCAACAATAGGAATTTTAACTGCAGTAATAAGTCAGGTCTTGCAACATCAAGGGAAAAGTGACATTGCAACACTTGCTGCTCTTGCTGGTCTTGTGATTGCACTTGTCATGGTTTTGAACATGGTTGGCGATTTGTTTGAGACTTTAAAGACAATGTTTAATTTATATTAGGGTGAAATCATGCTTTTAAAAATTCTTGGTGTTGGAGTTTGCACACTTATTGTGAGCTTGGTTTTAAAGCAATATAAACCTGAGCTTTCAGTTTTGGTTTCAATTTGCGGTGGTCTTATAATTTTCATGCTTGCTCTTGATTCGGCTTCAAACTTGGTTTCTGAATTTTATACACTTGAAGAAATGGCTGGTCAAAACGTTAATATTGTAAAGCCAATAATGAAGGTTTTGGGGGTTGGATATATAACTGAATTTACAGCATCGCTTGCAGAAGATAGCGGAAGCAAATCTATTGCTTCAAAAATAGTGTTAGGGGGAAAGATTGCAATATGTACTCTTGCTTTGCCGCTTATAAAAGAACTTGTAAATGCAATAATTTCCATAATATAATAAAAACAGGTGCAATATTTACATATATTCTGGTATTATTTGCAGTTTTATTTAAAATGAATATTTTTAAACCGAATATTTTTATCGCGGCAGAACCTGTGACAAATAGTGAAAAAACGGTTGAAGAAGAACTTTCTCAATCAACTTCTGAAGTGTTAGATGACATTGATTTTTCTGAACTTGAAGACTTAGTGTCTTGCATTGATTTTGATTTTTTTAATGGTAAAACTTTTAAGCAATATGTGAAAGATGTTATTGACGGGAAAGAAGATTTTGACATTTCTGATTTCTTTCAGATTATTAAAGTTTTGATTTTGAAAAATATTAAATCTATAATTTCTCCACTTTTGATTGTTCTGTGTGTCGCTCTTTTGTGTGTTTTGTTTTCAAATATGCAGTCAGGCAAAATTGGTCAACAACTTGAAATAGTATATCTGATTTGTTTTTCGGTTGTGGTTATTATTGTTTCTGTGATCATTTCCAAACTCGTTTTTAATTCTAAAAATGGCATTGTGAAAATGCAGAAGAACATGAATGCAATTTTTCCGATTTTGCTTTTGCTTATGTCGAATATGGGTGGTGCTATATCGGCAAAAGCATATACGCCACTTGTGTCTGTTTTGTCAAATATCATTTCTAACATTTTTGTATATTTTTTACTTCCATTGTTTTCCTTAAGTTTGGTTCTTTCAATCATTTCTCACATTTCATCAAACACTAAATTGAATAAGTTGAATGGATTTATCAAGTCGCTTTTTAAGTGGGTTATCGGTTCTGTGTGTGCTGTGTTTATGGGTTATCTTGCGATAAAGGGTTTCACTGCAGGGGCGAGTGATGGGATAAGCATTAAGGCAACAAAATATGCAATTAAAAATTATGTTCCAATTCTTGGTGGATATATTTCAGAAGGATTTGAACTTGTTAAGGCTGGAAGCATGATTGTTAAAAATGCAATTGGATTTGTTGGATCGCTTGTTATTCTTTTTATAAGTTTACTTCCGATTTTATCAATTGCGATTTGTGAACTTGGATTGAAGTTGATTTCAGGAATTTTGGAACCGGTTGGTGCTACAAAAACGGCAAATTTGCTTGATTCAATTTCGGGCAGTTTGAAACTTCTTTCTGCAATTGTGATTGGGGTTGCTGTGATGTATTTTTTAACAATATATTTGATCACTTGCACTGCTGTAAACATTATTTAGGTGGGTCATGAAACAGTTTATTTTGAACATTATTATTTGTTGTTTATTTGAAGTTTTCACGGGAGTTTTAGTTCCTGATGGGGTGATGAAAAAATCGCTATTGTCGGTGATTTCAATCTATTTGCTTTATGTTTTAATTGTCCCAGTGTTGTCTTTTATCAGGAATGTTGAATTTTTATAAATTGCAATAAAATGTCACAAATTGGGGAAAGTATGCTTGAATTTCACGCAAAAACGATAAAAAATGCGGTTTTTATTTATATTGTAAATTTTGGAGGCTGAAATGGAAGAACAAAAACAAGGCAATAATATTTTTAAAAATATAGTTTCAAGGTTAACAAATTTTAAGCACTTTAAAACAATTTTTGTTGTTTTTTTATCAATAATTGTTGTTGTGATTTTTGCGAGTTCTTTTAAAAGAAAAACTGTCAAAAATAGTTCCTCTTCGACAAAAACTTCTTCGCTTGCAATTGAATATTGTAAAAGTCAAGAGAATAGACTTGAACAAGTCTTAGAAAACGTCAAGGGCATTTCGAATGTGAAGGTGTTTGTGATGGTTGATGAAGGCCCAACTCTTAGATATGTTGAAGACTCTTCAAAGTCTGATTCGCAAAACAATAACACCATAACGACAACAACTGTAATTGTTAAAAATGGGACAATTTCTCAACCGATTGTTGTTGTTGAAACTCTTCCAAAAATTAAAGGTGTTCTTGTGATTGCAAAAGGTGCGGGCAACATTAAAACAAAATCAATGCTAACAAACATAATTTCAAGTGTTCTTTGCATAAACATTTCTAATGTAGAAGTGTTGGAGGGAAGATAATGAAAATTCTATTTTTTAGGGAGGGAAAACATATGAGCAAGAAAAAGAAAATTTTTATTTTAATTTCAATGGTGGCATTACTTTTGGTTACAGGATATTTAAATATCGCACTTAACAAAAAGGATAGTGATCTTGAAGCAAGTTCAAGCACTGCAAACTTTTTTACAAGTTGCAGAGCAGACAAAATTTCTTCAAGAAATTATCAGCTTGAAATTTATGATTCTATTATTGCAACATCATCTGATGCAAAAGAAATTGAATCTGCAAAAAGTGAAAGAAAAAATATTGCTGCAAAAATGGAACAAGAACTTGTTTTGGAAAATAAAATTGCAGCAACCGGATATGATGATGTGATTGTAACTTTTGCTTCAGACAATGTTAACGTTTTTGTTAAAACTGCAAATGGTCTTGCAAGTGATGAAGTTGCCAGAATTCTTGCAATTTTGGTTGATGAACTTCACGTTAAAGCAACAAATGTTAAAGTTACTCCAGTTGCATAAACTTCAATTTAAAAGGTGTAAAAATGCACCTTTTTTTATTTTTTATTCTTTTTGTGAAAGTTTTGATTGTTGTTTTATTTGCTTATAATTTGCTAAACATTTAGTGTGAAATCAGTGTATAAATGATTTGATAATTTGCTGATTCTTTAGCATTTTTTTGTTGCATTTCTGATGTTTTATATTTATATAAAAATTAAAATGTAAATTTTAAAATCGTTGCATGTGGGAAATATTTATGATATACTTATTTTGCTATATTAAATTAAGCGAGGTTTTTATGGCTGTTAGAAAACAAAAAATGATTGAAAGTGAAGAAGGAAGTCTTTCATATAAAAGAAATGTTGTGCATTCTATTGTTAAACTTGCAACTCAAGAGATCAATGGAATTGCTTCTCTTTGCACAAATGCTTTTCCTTTTTGGAAGCAACTTTTTAATAAGAATTATAACCGTGGAGTTATAATTGAGTTTGGCGAGGATAATGACGTTTATGTTGAAGTATATGTAAACGTTCTTTTCGGCTATTCTGTTAAAGATGTTGCATTCCGTGTTCAAGAGAACATTAAAAGTTCAATTGAATCTATGACCGAATATAAAGTTTCATCAATCAACGTTAATGTTGTTGGTGTTGTTTTTGTTGAAAGCGAGGAAACTCAAAGCGTTTAAATTTATTTTTGTGGGGTTACAAATGAAAAAGAAAAGAAATATTTTTGCAATTGTTATTTCATGCCTTGGCATTTTGCTCGTCGCAGATATTGTTTTGTTTGCATTTAAGATTTTTAAATTATGGTTATTTTTAACCTTTCTTTGTGCAAGTTTAATTGGAATTACTGTTTGTTTGGTTTTGCTTTTAAAAACCATCAAAAAAATTAAAATTATGCAACTTAAACAATCAAGTTCAAACAAAACAACGGGCAACTATATGCTTGATGTTTACACTTTGCTTGGAATCCCACCACAATATAACAAAGATGGATCGCTGAAAAATATTTATGAAATTTTGCAAATTAAACCGGTTTATGATGAAAATGGAAACAGAGTTTATACTGTTTATGAACTTCTTGGAATTAAACCAATGATAGATGCAAATGGCAATGAAATTCCACAGGTTTTTGCAATAAAAAACAGGGCAAATCGAATTGCCAGAGTTTCTTTGTCAACTGTATTTTTGACAAGAAAGCTTTCGCCTGAAGAAGAAGAACAAAAGATAATTCGAGAGACTTTAGAGCAGAAGCTTAAAGAAGCTGAGCAAACTGGAGACAATAAAAAAGCTGAAGCAATTAAGAAGGCAATCAAAGCTCAAGACAAAAAGAAAGATGCAAAAAAGAAGAGTGCAGAGAAAGCGGTTGCATATAAGGCTGCAGCTTCAAACCCTAAGAATGCAAAATTTGAAAGTTATAAACCAACAGCTAAAGAACCAGTTATAGTGAAAGCTCCAAAAATTTCAAATATTTTTGGAAATTTTAAATCAACAAAACCACAAGAAAGGACAGTTGAATCGGCACCGG
>USJH01000023.1 GCA_900554955.1 uncultured Clostridia bacterium
TGAGAGCCTTAAAATGGCTGTTTATAATGGTGCAAAAGAAGTTTATCTTGGTATCAGCAATTTTAATGCACGAAACAATATCGAGGGGTTCAGCGAAAGCGATCTTGATGATATTGTATTTTTCTGCCACGTTCATGGTGTGAAAGTTAACCTTGCTGTGAACATTTTGTTTAAAAATGAAGAGCTTCAAGATGCTGTCAATTTGGTTGTGAGATCTTATAATAAAGGTGTTGATTGTTTCATTATTCAAGATCTTGGTCTTGCTTCTTTTCTTCATGAAAACTATCCTGAAATTGAGCTTCATGCAAGCACACAAATGGGAATTTGCAATCTTGAAGGAGCAAAATATGTTGAAAAACTTGGTTTCAAAAGAGTTGTTCTTGCAAGAGAAACCCCACTTGAAGAAATAAGAAATATTAAACGAAACACAAATCTTGAAATTGAATATTTTGTTCAAGGTGCTCTTTGTGTTTGTTTTTCAGGAAATTGCTATCTTAGTTCATATCTTTGTGATGCAAGTGGAAATCGTGGAAAATGCAAGCAACTTTGCAGGCTTCCATATCAGCTTTTGAAAAATGGAAAAGTGTTAAAAGACGGATTTTTGCTTTCAGCAAGAGATTTTAACATGACAAGCAAACTTAAAGATCTTGAAAGTGCCGGGGTTGACGTTCTGAAAATTGAAGGCAGGGCAAGGCGTCCGTTTTATGTTGGTGTTGCAACCAGGCACTATTCATTGGCACTTGCTGGCCAAAAGGTAAGTGATGAAGATTTAAAACTTGCTTTCAATCGGGAATATACTGCTGGATATTTTGATGGAAATGGAAATATCATTTCAAATTATAATAATCATATTGGCATAGAGATTGGCAAAGTTTTAAAATTTAAAAGTGGCAAAAAGTTTAATGAAATTGAGTTTTCTTCAAACAGAGAACTTTCAAAA
Source organism: uncultured Clostridia bacterium (assembly GCA_900554955.1). Lineage (GTDB taxonomy): Bacteria > Bacillota > Clostridia > Christensenellales > UBA1242 > UMGS2069. The sequence continues at coordinate 941 of USJH01000023.1, forward strand.
AAATCCGCAATAAAGATTTTTAATGGCATAAATGAAGAGTGCGCAATTTCGCTTTTTGATCTTCAAAAAACTGGGAAAAACCAATATAAAACCACAACAACAAATGTTGCAAAAGTTGGATCTACGGTTCGTTTACTTTCAGATTTTGATTTTGAAAATCAAGTTTTAAACAAAATTAAAAAAGCTCCTTTAAAAATAAATGTCACTGCATATGTCGGCGAAAAATTGCACATTGATGCAACAATTTTAAGCCATAAAATAAGCATGCAAGGAAACGTTCTTGAAGAAGCAAAATCACAAGCATTATCAATAGAAGAATTGGAAAATTGCTTTAACAAAAATGAATTTTTTGATGTTAAAATTGATTTGCAAACAAATGGTGTTTTTGTTTTAAAATCTGAGCTTAATAAAATCAGAAGAGATTTTTTTGAATGTGTTAGAAGGCAGGTTTTAAAAATTGGTTCTCATGACGAGAAAATAAAAATAATTGATTTAAAATCTGAAGCAACAAAGTTTGAAGATTTTGAATTTGTTGAAAATAATAATAATAAACTTGTTGCAAAAAACATTATTTATTCTCCTGAAATTTATAACGAAAAAGACATTATTTTATTCAGAGAAATTTGCGAAAAACAAAACAAAAATATGTTTCTTGACCTTCCAAATTTTGCACTTGATAAAGATGTTGAATTTTTAAAAAGTATAGTAGAAAGAAATCAAATTCCTGTTGTTTGCAACAACTATTATGCGATAGATTTTAAAACCGAAAAAGTTGCCGGTGGGGGACTTAATGTTTATAATTTTCTTTCAGCAAATAAACTTAATATGCCATTTATTTGCAGTGAAGATTCATTTTCAAAAAGAACAGATTTTGCATTCATGACACTTCGTCATTGTCCAATGAAATGTTTGCTTGATGCTTCGTGTAGCTCGTGTCCATATTCTGATGGGTTTGAATATAGAATGCAAAATGGTAAAATTCTTAAGCTTAAAAGAAAGAAGCTTTCAAGTTGCACATTCTATTTGGTTTAACGCAGATAATATAAACAGAAAATAGAATATTTTTTTAATTGAAAAAGAAAAACAGACCATTTCAGTCTGTTTTTTTATTGGCGCAGAGAACGAGATTCGAACATTGTTTATTTCGCACTCTCTACCGAACCGTGCGAACCTAAAGAGTCGCATCTTCATTTATCTTTTTTTCTTAAACTCTCAAACAAGAACGCCCGCAGGAAACCCTAGACGTGCAACCTTGTTTAAAAGTTTAATCTAAAAAATCTAAACGAATCTGCTGTCGCATTTTTATCACAAAAAGAAATTTTTTAAAACGATAAAATTCCTGACTCCTTCACTCGTCAAATCTGTTCTCTAAAAAAACAAACCCCAAAATATGGGGTCTGCTTTTTTGGCGCAGAGAACGAGATTCGAACTCGTGGTACAGTTTCCCATACACAACCTTTCCAGGGTTGCACCTTAAACCACTCGGACATCTCTGCATGTGCTTTAATTTATAAAAAATATTAAGTTGTGTTTGCATCTGTTCAACCAGTTGTGGTTTAAGGTGCTGAAAAATATAAGTAGAAGTAAAATAATTTTGTTTTTTATAGTCTGTTTGCAGCAGATTTGGATAAATTTTAGAATTAGAAAATGAAAAACAGGTTCGACAAAGTATCAAAGATACGTGTCGGTTCTGGTTTGCAGTTTATAAACTAAAATTTGCCAAAGGTGCGTTACGAAGTCCGGCGGTTCGGAAGAGAGCCGGAAGAAGAGAACTCGGACATCTCTGCATGTGCTTTAATTTATAAAATATTAAGTTCTTGCTAAATCATAGCAAAGATTAAAAGAAAAGTCAATGTATAAAACATTAAAAAAAATCGAAAACCCACTAAAATGCTTGCCGAGAATTGTAAATCTTGTTAAAATATAGAAAAACAAAGGAGAGATATTATGAATAAATATTCAGGAACAAGAACAGAAAAAAACTTGCAAACAGCTTTTGCTGGTGAATCTCAAGCAAGAAATAAATATACATATTTTGCATCTGTTGCAAAAAAAGAAGGATATGAGCAAATCAGTGAAATTTTCCTTAAAACTGCCGAAAATGAAAAAGAACATGCTAAAATGTGGTTTAAAGAATTGAATGGAATTGGAAGCACATTAGAAAACCTTAAAGCAGCTGCAGAAGGTGAAAACTTCGAATGGACAGATATGTATGATAATTTTGCAAAGGTTGCAGAAGAAGAAGGCTTTAAAGAACTTGCATATAAATTCCGTGCTGTTGGTGCAATTGAAAAAACACATGAAGAAAGATATCGTGCACTCATAAACAATGTTGAAACAAAAACAGTTTTTGAAAAATCTTCAGTTTCAATTTGGGAATGCAGAAATTGCGGACACATTGTTGTTGGAACAAAAGCTCCAGATGTTTGCCCAGTTTGTGCACACCCACAAAGCTATTTTGAAGTTAGAAAAGAAAATTATTAATTTTAAATAGACATAAAAAAACAACTCAGTTTTGAGTTGTTTTTTATTTTGAATGTTTTATTCTTCTTTCTTTTCAGTTTCAACTGTTTCAGTGTTTTCTGTTGAAGCTTCGCCAGCAACTGCAAGTTTTTGTTTCTTGTTTTTGCTGATATCTTTAAGCTTATAGATAAGTTGAATTGCAAGCCATAAAAGTGTGCAAACAACCATGAATACTGCATAAATGATAAGTTGAATTGCTGGATAGAATGTTCCATATCCAATTTTGAAGGAAACAAACAACTTTCCAATTCCGTCACCAAGAAGCTTCATTGCCTTTGATGCATCAAACATGAATAAATAGTTTGCTTTCCAGAATCCATTTCCAGTTTTAAGAGCAATTGCATTAAACATTGTTCCAAGTGCCCAAACGCAAACGAAATATATTGTGAATCCGATCAGGCAGTCTTTAAGTGCTGTTTTATCAAGTTTAGGGAAAATTCCAAAAAGAAGAGCAAGAAGAGGAATCACCATAACGTTTCCGTGTTCCAACATGAAATGCATGTTATAAAGATAGAATAAGCCTTCGCCGTCAAGGTCTGGACTTGCCAAAGCGAATAAAACACCAATAACGTTTATTATAACTGTAAAATTAAACAAGTGTTTGTTTTTTGTTATAAGTGAAATTAAAATAAAGAAAGAACCAAGGTTGCAAAGTTGGAAAGGCAAACGTTCAATGTTGATTGAAATTGCCGAGAACATTTGTAAATATTGCATTATAAGTGAGAGTGATAAAACGAAGAGCAAAACCATTTTTGTTTCTTCACTTTGTTTTCTGAAGATAAAGTAAAGAGCAACAATTTCACCAGAAAGGAAGAAGATCCATGCAAAGTGAACAAGTCCATATGCTTCAAAAATAAGGTTTGTGTGTCCAAACAAATGTTGCAAAACATAAATTGGAAGGGCAGATAAAATTATGCAAGGAAGGGTTATAAAAAAATAGAGATATTCTTTTTTGTTTTTAAATTCAAACACGTGTTTTTCTTGGATTGCAAGAACAACAGGAATTACAAGTTGCAAACACATTAAAATTCCAAACCAAAATGAACGGAATGTTGGATTAATTAAAAATTGTTTGAAATTTTCAGAGATGACTGAAATTGAATTAAGACCTCTTCCGGCAGTTGATGTGAAATCTGCAAGATATTCCTTAAAGAAACAAATTTGAACAATTGTCATGATTGAACCAAAATAGATTGCAATGTTTCTGATTGTTCGGTTCTTATAGAAAACTGCAATTGGCAAGCAAACAAATGAAACCATGCTAAACCATCTTACAATTGCATAGCCACGTCTTGCCGGCATTGAGGCAAGATCTTCTTTAGAATAGCTAAGAGCAAAAGCATCTGGCAAAATTACTGAAACAAGCATTAAGCAAACATAAACAATTACACTGATTTTTAAAATTTTGTTTATAACATTTTTGAACTTTTCGTTCTCTTTAAAAACGCAAAATCTTAAAACACAATATGTTGCGATCAAGACTGCAATAACGATTGATGAAATTAAATAAAACATACTTTTCTCCTAATTTTTTAAAATATTTTGTCTGACAATTTTTCGAATTTGTTTAGGCTGCGGTGCACAAAGATCAATTGTCTTATATTTTGTGAAGCACAGAGAGCAAAGATAAAACAGAATTCCACAAGCTGGAAGCAATGGAAGCAGATATACAAATGGAATTGGAATAAGTTTAAAAAGTGGAACAAGAACCATGATTCCGCCAGGATCCATTGTATATGAGTGGTTGTGTGGGCCGGTTATGCTGAAACCGTTTAGTGCATAGTTTGCAATAAAACATGCTCCGAAATATGCTAAAATGCAAAGGCAAACCCAGAAAACATATTTTTTTTGTGGCTTAAACCAACGAGCGGCAATCATTAAAAGTGGAACAAGAACAACAAGCAAATGGTCAAGCCAGAAGTTAAGTGTCACAACTGAATACCACATTGAATTTTCAACATCTGAGACATATGCAACAAATGTTGAAAGTGCACAAGGCATTGAAAAATAAAACAGATATTGTCTTGCCAGTTCATTTTTCTTTATAAGGCAAAGTGGAAGCAAGATAAAGTTAAAGTTGCAAACTTGAAACATCTGTATTAAAAAATTTTTGAAGTCAAGTTCTTTGCCATAGTGTGTTAAATGCAGAAACATGATTCCAACCATGCAAACAATAACGGCAGAATAAATCATTATGCATTGCCCTTTATAGCTCGCACGGGAAATTATAAGCATTAAAATCACTACGACAACAATAGACACCAGAACCATTGAAATATGGGCTGGGCCACCAATAGTCATCATAAATAGTTTTTCCTTTTCTTTTGTTCTGTTTTGATTATAACAAAAAGAATATGGCAAGTCAAAACATTTCTGTGTTTTGGTTGTTTTCGTGAGATTAATTATATATTTGTGTGTGTTAAAAAACGGTTAAGAGCATAAAAAAAGAAAGGGTTGTTTTTCCCTTTCTTTTTTATTTATTATTGTTCAACTTTTTTTCCGCAAGAAGGGCAGAATGAAGCATCTGTTTCAAGTTCTGCTCCACATTCGGTGCAGTGCAATTTAGATTCCATTTCGGATCCACAATATGCACAAAACTTGCTTGATTTCTTGTTTTCTTTTCCGCATTTTGGACATTCTTTTCCAGGATTTTTTGCTTTTGCAACAGTTTTTACAACACTTCCAGTCAAAGTTTCAATAGTTTTTCCAACTTCAGGACCAATTTCTTTGTTTGCATATTTAATTGTGTCTGAAGCAACAGGTGCAACTGACGAAACTGCAAAAGATGCGAGTTCACGAGTGTGTGCTTTAACAATAAGAGCAATTGCACCAGCAATAAACATTAAAGAAATTGCGAGCATGAAACTTCCGCCAAACAGCCAACTGCCACCAGATGAAGATTTATCGAACCAGTCCGGATCATTCATGTCTGTGTCCATAAGTCCTTTTCCTTTAATGATTAACAAAACTCCAACAGCAATCAAGATTGCAGCCAAACAAATAAGTGAAACTCCGATTCCGATGAATATGTTTTTCATCTTTTTGTGGTTTTTTTCGTTAACATATTTTCCTTCAAATTCAGCCATTTTATAGCTCCTTTTTTTCTTAATATTTTATAATAATATCATATCAAATTTTACGTTTTTTTGTCAAATATTTAGGGGCGTCTATTCGTTTTCTTTTTCTTGCTCGATTTTTTCAAGTTGTTTTGCACTTTCAAGATTTAAAAATGGTTTTTCTAGTGAAATTCCATTCTTTTCAAAAAATAGTTTTAAGTTTTCTTTTGAAATTTCAAAGTTTAAAGAATTTTGATTTTTCAACACTGAAAGTGTGCCATAAAAGTCAAGATATTCAGTGATTGCTTTTGCTCTTACTTTTGTGAAAGACAAACCATCTCGTCTTGGTTCTTCTCCAAAGAAAATGAAATCGTCAACTTTTGCAAGAAATGGATTTGCTTTTTTTGCTCCAGCAAATATGTCTGGATTTGTTTTTTCAATCTTTTGAATTTTTGAAACAATTTCTTGAACGTAATCATAGTTTGTATAAATAAGGAAGGGGTCATTTCGATCACAATTTTTTGTCCAAATTTTATAGTATAGCGGAACATTATCTTTTTCGCACATATCTTCAAGAACTGATCCAAGTTTTAATGCATTTTTTGGTGAAACATTAATATAAAGTCGGCAAGTGCAATCATAAAACCTTTGATTTGCCGCATCAGGTCTTACATGAACGAACAAATTGTTGAGAATTCCGTTTTCAAAAATCTTTTTATTTTGAATTGTTGTGATTGGGTGAATGGTTTGAATAAAAAGTCGATTTGTTGGATTTTCAAAGAAATCTCTCGCATCTTCACCATTCATGTTTTCTGGCAAGAATTCAGTGTTATAATATCTTTTAACAATTTCAACAACTCCTGCTGACGAATTGCTTTCAGTAAGCTTTGAAAGTGAGCGATGCCAAGAAGTGTAAAGGTTTTTATAAAAATCGTTAACATCTTCAATTGTAAGTGGCTCATTGAGTGGGTTAAGATTGCTTTTAACAAGAATTGAATAAACATCAACCTTTGGAGATAAAAGTGGGCAGAGCAAATGAACAATCTCTTCGGCTGAAAGCGATTGTGGTTTAAGGCTTTGTAAAAATGCAATCTTTTTGCTTTGAGTGTCCATTTTTCTCCTTTTGCGAACATGTCTGCATATTCTTTATTATATACATTATACCATAATTTTCACATTTTGTAAATATGCCGCTTTTGTTGGACAGGTGGTATGGCTTGTGTTATAATGAGTTTGGGTGATAAAATGACAAAAGAAAAATATATTGATGTTTTACAAACTTTAGTGTATGCCGTTTTTGCTGGAATTTGTATTTCTATTGGTGGAGCAGTTTATCTTTCTTGTGAAAATGTTATAGTTGGTTCCATCTTTTTTGTTGTTGGGTTGTTCACTATTTTTAATTTCAAATTCAATCTTTACACTGGAAAACTTTGCTATGTTTTTAACAATAACTGGAAATATTCTCTTACGATTGTTTTGATCATTATTGGAAACTTTATTGGAACTTGCATTTCTGCCGGGCTTCTTCGTTTCACAAGACTATCATCACAAGTGGCAAAATGTCAGGCAATTGTTGATGTCAAACTTAATGACAATCTTGCAAGTTTGTTTATTTTGGCAATGTTTTGCGGATTCTTAATTTATATTGCTTCAGAATGTTTCAAATCTGAAAATTCTTTAACAAAATATCTTGGGGTGATTTTTGGTGTAAGCGTGTTTGTAATTTGCGGATTCGAGCATTCAATTGCAGATATGTTTTATTTCGCTTTTGCTGGAGTTTTCACTGGCAGGGCATTTCTTGTTATATTGATTGTTGCTCTTGGAAATTTTGTTGGGGGAACAGCAACAGAACTTATAAAAAAGCTTTTTGCACCAAAAGAAAAACAGCTTAAAATGGACGTTTAAATTATAAATGTGAAAAATAAAAAGCCTACAATTAGTAGGCTTTTTTGTTTGTTATTATTCGGCATTTGTATATGTCCAAACGTCATTGTTGTTTTCAAGATAAAGAATTGTTTTATATTTTTTGTTTTCTTTAACCTTGATTGAATATTTGTTTTCTGAAACTTTATCAATGTCATATTTTGTTTTAACATTGTTTTCTTTAATTTCAACTTCAAGTGAAACAGTTCCTTTTTCATTTTCAAGTTCAATTTCAACTTGTTTAATGCGATTTCCGGTTTTTGTTGTATATTCAAATTCAATTTCATCTTTTTCAGTTTCTTGCTCAATTAAAACATAGTTTTCAAGTGTTTTAAGATCAATGTTTTCAAAGCTTCTGATAGATGAAACTTCAAGTTTGTCAGAAGTGAATAAAAGTTTCATTTCGTTTTCGGTTTCAACAACATCTTTCTTTTTTTCGCTTTCAATTTCACGAGTTCCAACAACGTTATAAACAACAGATTCGTTGTTTAAAATTGTAACAACTTTTCCATAAAGGAAAGATTTTGTTTCAGTTTCAATTTCTTCGTCATCAACTTCGGTCTCTGTTCCTTCAACAACTTCATTGTAATACATTGAATATGTGTGTCCGCCGGCAGAAATTTCAAGTTTTTTTGCATATGTGGCATAATCACTGCCGTCAGCTTCAGTTGGAACACTTTCAACTGGGTTTAAACCATTTTTCAAAAGACCTTCAAACATTTGAACATATTCTTTAATTGTATCTTTTGTTTGTTCTGAAACAACTGTATTGTGGCTTTTTGTAGATGATAAATAGTTTGCGGCTGAAACCATTCCCATTGAATAAACGTTTTTTGTTGACATGCTTGAATTCTTTGACTTCCCGCAACCGACAAAAACAAGTGATGCAAAAGCAACACAAACAATAATCGCAAAACTGAGAATTATTTGTTTAAATTTTTTCATGTTTTTCCCTCCGTATGATATTCTTACCATATTTTGATTTTTATACAAATAATTTTTAGACAAATTTATGATTTTTGTGCAAAAGTGACAAAGTGTAAAAAATCTAATAAAGAAAATCCTTTAATTCATATATACCGGTGGGCTTGTTTGCAATCTGTTCAAGGGCTAAAATTGCGCCACTAGCAAAACAGTCTCTGCTTTCGGCAGAGTGGGAAAGGGTGATGTGTTCATTTTCAAAATAGAATTCGACATTATGCTCTCCAACAATATTGTTTTGGCGAATGCTTGTTGTTTCGTGCATGGTCGCCGGTGAAGATAAAATAATGTTTTCAAGCATTTTTGCCGTTCCACTTGGTGAGTCTTTTTTGTTTTTATGGTGTTTCTCAAGAATATAGGCGTCAGTAACCGGGCCTTTTAAAATTTGTTTTATTGCTTCAACAAAACAACAAATACCAATACTGAAATTTGGACAAATCATCACGGCGGTTGTGTCTTTAATTGATAAAATCTCTTCAATTTGTGATTTTGTGTGTCCAGTGCAACCAACAATAAGTGGAATTTTGTGCTCTTTTGCATATTTTGCGGTTTTTAAAGAGTTTTCGGCACACGAAACATCAATAATTGCGTCAATTTTTGTGCCTTCAAGATTAAAAATATCCCCATCTTTGTCAATTCCAATAACATTATGATTAACTCTTGCTTTATTAAAAATTTGGCTTCCAAGACGTCCTTTGTATCCGACAATAATAAGGTTCATAAAACTTCTCCTGTTAAAGTTTATGATTTATAAGAAAAATTGTTTCAAAACAAAAAAATATATTCAAATCTGTTGAAATTTACGTCTGGGTGTGCTATTATGAACAAGCATTTAGAAATAAATGAAATGGCAGGGGAGACCATGGTGGTTGCAAAATTTTGCAACACTTAATTGTTTCTTAAACCTAATCAAAAATGAAACATGCAACTTTAATGGTTTAAATTGTGAAGTTTTGGTGTTGTCTGGCTTTAATAAAAATTGCATTGTCAATGCAATTTCAACATTAAAAGCAGCAAAGCGGCATCTGCTGGTGTGGCTCTAGGGGCAAGAGCACCACCTTGGTAAGACAAAAACAGCACTTTTTAACCACTAAATTTCACCGCAAAAACACTAATAAAAACACACTATGCTGGTGTGGCTCAGCGGTAGAGCACCACCTTGGTAAGGTGGGGGT